>JAIQGI010000070.1 GCA_020072565.1 Terriglobia bacterium | reverse complement strand
ATCTTGGCGCCGATTACTTTGAACGCCTTCACCGAGACCGAATTCGTCGATACCATGTAAAAAGACTTGAGCATCTGGGCTACAAAGTAAAACTAACGGAAGAGGCTGCCTGAGCCTAAGAATTTTCGGAACAGAGGGCTCGGAGGGGAGTGGAGGGCGCAGGATTTCTGCAGACTCATTTCCGAACACTCTGCGCTCTCACCCCCGCTGCTCCCCTCCGCGCTATTCTTTTGCATCGCATGGATTCGTCGAATTCGCGGCAGTTTTTTGGGTTATAGTTAGGTGCAGAAGACGGAGAGGTCGTTATGGTGAACGCTTCCCAATTGCGTCCAGGAATGGCCATTCGTTATGAAGGAAACAATTACAAGATTATGAGCTGCGAGCATCATCCGGGGCAGGGAAAGATGGGGGGAGTCGTTCATGCACGGCTCAAGAATCTTTCGACGGGCACGTTCTGGGAGCACAGCTTCCGCTCCGAATTGAAACTGGATCTCATGCCGGTGGAAAAGCAGTCGCTGGAGTTTCTTTATTCAGACGCGGAGCGGAGCTATTTCATGAATCCCGAGAGTTTTGAACAGATCGCCGTCGACGACGCCATTGTCGGCCCCGGGAGCCGGTTCCTGCAGCCTGGAATGCAGCTGCCGGTTGAATTTATCGAGGGGCAACCCGTCAGCGTCATCTTCCCTGATATCATGGAGATGCGCGTCGCCGACACCGCCCCGCCTGCGCACCAGCAACAGGACAACACCTGGAAGAAAGCCCTGCTGGAAAACGGAGTGGAACTGCTGGTGCCGCAGTTCATCAAGACCGGCGACCTGGTCCGGGTTGGCATCGAGACCATGCGCTACGTCGATCGTGCCAAGCCGGCAAAATAATCCAAAAAGAATCATGAAGTTGCGCTGACAAAGGGTCGATCAGGATGAAGAACCTTCATCCCATGAAAGGCGAGAGCGTCTCCCCATAGCGAGGAACCTATGCGAGTCCGAGCCGGCAATTATTCCACAGCTGCCTGCCTGCTTGCTTTCGTCTTCACTGCATCCCTACCCGCACAAGTCAAGGCGCTCCCCTGGCAAACAGGCCATGTCCTCTCCTATGAGATCAACGGCCATGGCGCCAGTTCCGAAGCCAAGGTCAAACGCAGTGATGTCTGGTGGACCTACTCTATATGTACGGGGGACCGGACCTACGTCGCGGTGTTGAGAGAGAGCCCTGCCGTGTCCGGATTGACCGAGGGAAGTCCGGTCAAATTTTACACGGATAGAAATCAGCTGATCTACCTCGATCCCGCGGGAAAACGTCACGTCCTGAGGATAATCAGGCAGAACAAGGGAAAGCTCTGCCGCTAGCCGCCGTGTCGTCTTTTTCATGCGTCACTTCTTCTTTTTTCCGAGCAGCCCGCGCAGCACATCCTCGACACTGCTTCCGGACGCCGGTGCGTTTTTCCCTTTGACCGAGTCCAGGAGGCTGCCTGCGACCCCCTTCAGGTCGGGAGAAAAGGCGGGATCCGACGTCGTGCCCCGGATGAAGAAAGGAACGTTCAATCCGCTGCTGCCTCCAAGCCGTGCCAGACTCCCGATGGCGCTCGCCGAGGCGTTCAGCCGGGCCAACATTTTGAAATCCAAAGAGTGGTCGGCGGCGAGGATGCCATCGCCCGTCAGTTGGCCCAGAGAGGGCACAATCAATGAAAGGCCGCTCACTTGAATCCCATCCGGAGTCACTCTCAAACCCGACGCGAGCTTTTCGATCTCCGTCCCCCCGCTCGGCTTGAGTCCCGCCAGTGAAGCCACGGCCGCCATCTTTGCCCCGAGATCGAAACCGGCGAGCTGCGTCCTGGAGATGTCTACCGTGCCCGTAGTCACCAGCTTCTCGATGGGACCGGCCGTAGCGAGATCGGCACTGAGCGTTCCGCCCTGAAGGGAAGCGCCCCTGGGCAGAGTAATGCCGGCAGCCGGCAGCAGCGCCTCCAGGTCCGGCACGGGCATCTCCTCTCCGCGGAGCTTCATGTTCAGAACCATGGAATCGCCTCGCGTGTCGTAGCTGCCGCTGAGACGGGCAACGGCTTTGCCGCATCCGACCCTGGCTTCGCTGAGAGTCCCGGTTTGATTGTTCAGCCGGTAATCGAGGGTGTAGTCGAGTGACACCGGCCGGCCTGCAGGAGCACCGCCTTTGACGAGCTGCAGTTTGTCGGCAGTGGCGTGCCCCTTGGTCTGCGCCTGCCTGCCGTCGGAAATCAGGCTGCAGCTGAAATCGATGAGACCGCCAAGCCCCGATCCCGGTTCGATGAATCCCGAAGCGACGAGATCGAAGTGTGATATGGCGAGCGTGGCATCAAAGGGCGTCAGCGACACGTCGGCGTTGTTGATCGGGCCGGCCTTGCCTTCGAGCTTCGCACTGCCGCCGCCCGGCAGCGATGCGGTCAGCGTAAACGGGAAGACCGAGTCTGAGGAGAGGTTGCGGGCAGTGATGTTGACTTTGTCATAGATGTAGGGCTTGAGGCGACTGCCGCCGCGGACCACGGTGACGCGGCCGTCGGTGATCTCGAGCAGGCTGACGGAAACATCGGTGCCGGCGGCATTGCTCCTGCCTTCGTCAGGTTTAGCGGCCGGCGTGGTGTGGGATTTGCCTCCGAGGCTGGAGAAGTTCCAGTCGCCTGCTGCGGAACGGACCAGGGTGATTTCGGGCTTTTCCAGCGCTATGCTCGTGACGCGCACTGCCCTGGAGAAAATCAACGGTTTCAACTCGACGCCCACCCGCAAAGACTGCGCCTGCACAAAGGGCGACTTGCTGAACCTGGGGTCGTCGGCAATGGCGATGTTGTCCGCGGCAACGCCTCCGGAGAAGAGCGACAGCTTCAGGTTGCCGATCTTGACATCGCGCCCAAGCGCGCCTGTGAGCCTGGATTCCAGTTCGGGCCGGAACTGGTTCGCGTCCAGGAACAGAGGTACTGCGATGATTGCGATCAGCAGCAGTGCGACCACAATTCCCGAGATCTTGAGTACCCCGAATCTCCTTCTCTTATCGTTTGGCATAATGTCCCCCCGATGCCGGATTATTCCACACCAGAGTATGAGCTATAATGAGTTTTTTCAGGACACTTTTTTGAACCGGCAGTGCAAAGCGCGGAGATCGCGGCCGCAGCCAAACCGGCAAACACGAAATGCGCGCACTACACAATAATGGTTTTCGTGTGTTTCGCGTATTTACCGATAATGATGAAGCATAGTGGCAGAAATAAAACTCCAGGCCCCGAAGGGGCGGAAAGAGAATAGCCCCGGGCGTGAGCCCGGGGTGGTGGGAAGGTGAGGAAGGAGCCCTGAAGACGTCTGAGGTTCTCTGTCAAGTTTTTTCATTTAAGCCGCAGCTGCCAGGAACTTCAACCAGGCCGGCTGTTTTCGGTTTAGTGATTGCATGTATTTCTGTTCGTCGTAAACAACATGATTTTTCCAGCAGCGAAAGATAATTCGAATCCATTTGTAGGCCAGGGCCCGCAGAGCGGCATGGTGTCCCAAACCGATTGCTCTCTTGCTGTCGTAATAAGCATGGGCCCAGGCGCACCACACCACGGATTGTCCTGCAAACTCGTGAAAACTCTGTTTCACAAAGGTGGAACAAGCCAGGCGGCGATGGACCCATATCGTTTTGCCGCTGCGCTCCAGGACCGGCGCAATTCCCGAGTATTCGGCTACCTCTTCGGCGTTCTGGAAGCGAGTCCGGTCGGTTCCCATGGCAGCCTGCAGCCGGGGCCCGAGAGCTGGGCCGGCTCCGGGAAAGCTGCTGAAAATCTCCGAATCCGGTTGTTTTTGATAGACTTCCTCGATGCTTTGGTCAAAGCGGGCAATGGCCTCAATCAGCTCCCGCAATTGGGGCACGATCGCCTTGAGCATCAGCACCGAAGATTCGACAATCGCCTTGTCCGTGGTCAATGGACAAGCCGAACGGATCTCTTCGAAGCGACACTCGATGAGATCGCGACTGCGGCATCCATGACCTCGGTAAAACTGGCGCACCGTGTCTGGCTTGCTTCGCTGCAGCTTTTGCAGCGTGGGCCATTTCGACAGAAAGTCACATGCCATGACGCGGTCCAAGTCTCCGGTCCAGTCCAGCGCCTGCGGATAGTACTCCTTCAGCAGCTGTGTCAGCTCATTGGTCAAGCTCACCCTCTTGTTAACGGTCTTGCGGCGGCCTTCTGCCAAACGGAGCAGCAACCGGCTATCGACGTCATCGGGAACCCAGGGATGGATCTTGTCCTGGTGAAGCCTGGCAAATTGCAGGATCAATTCCGCATCCGTAGGGTCATCCTTGGCGCCGCTCGGAGACAGCGCCTCGCGATAGTTCTTCAGCGACTTCGGGTGGACTCGAAAGATGTGCACGAAATCCAGGCCAAGCAAGAAATTGATTACCGCCCCTTTGCTTTGCTCGATCGCTACGGCTACCTTACGTCCGCCAAAGCGCCCAAGCAGGTCCATAAACCAAGCGTGCAAGCTCTCGGGTTTTTGTTCCAAAGTGAGATGCTCCAAGCTACTCGAGTCGCCAGCACTCAGGCAAACAGCGTGTTTCTCACTTCCCCAATCAATCCCAATCCAGGCAGCGTAATCCGCATTTTCTGGCTCGCTATTCATGGATCCCCCTTTTTTGTGCGAGCACGCTGGCTTTGGTCCTGCGAAACCCTTATAGTGGAGTCCTGGCTAAGGACAACGTCTGAGTATTCGTTGTCGGACCAAAGCGCATCGTCCCGCTCGAACGTCTCCAGGAAACCGTCAAACGGTTGGGGCGACATATTCGTAGCGGGACGATGCGTGCCCACAATCTCTCGCCCTCCTCCCAGAAAGACCTCTACACTGCTGAGTATAAGTCTGCAGCGAAAATCGCTGCAGACTGACTATAAGGGGCGACACATCTATCCGGGGAATAGCGTCACTGTAATATCTGATCCTCAATAGCGGCCCGAGTCTTCGAAGCCGGCGCGGATGGGATTGACATGTGAGGTGATTCGATGGCAGCCGATACCGGTGACCTGCTCCGCTGGCGCAGTGAGTTCCCGATACTCGAGAAGACGGTATATCTCATCAGCAACTCCCTGGGAGCCATGCCGCGCGGCGTGCGTGATGCGCTCAAGGAGTATGCCGACACCTGGGCGACGCGCGGCGTGCGCGCCTGGGGAGAATCGTGGTGGGAGATGCCGGTCAACCTGGGCGACCTGCTCGGCCCGATCCTGGGTTGCGGCCCCGGCGAAGTCTCCTTCCATCAAAACGTCACGCTGGCGGAGGCCATAGTCCTATCGTGCTTTGATTTCACCGGTCCGAGACGCAAGATCGTGTATACGAACATGGAGTTCCCGTCGGTCATGTACCTGGTTCAGGCGCAGCAGGCGCGCGGCGCCGAGATCTGCGTCGTCGGCTCGGAGGATGGAATTTCCGTCGACCTGAACCGCCTCCTGGAAGCCATCGATGAACGCACCCTGCTCGTGCCCGTCAGCCACGTCCTGTTCAAAAGCGCCTACATCATGGACGCGCAGGCGATCATCCGGAAAGCCCACGAAGTGGGAGCTCTGGTGATCCTGGACGTCTATCAGTCGGCCGGAATCCTACCGTTCGATGTCAAGCAGCTCGAGGTCGACTTTGTCATCGGGGGCTGTCTCAAGTGGCTCTGCGGCGGACCGGGAGCCGCCTTCCTGTATGTCCGTCCCGACCTCATTGCCGGGCTCGAGCCGAAGCTAACCGGATGGATGGCGCACCCGAATTCATTTGCCTTCGAAACCGGCGCCATGCGCTACCGCGACGATGCCTTCCGCTTCCTCAACGGAACGCCTCACATCCCCTGTCTCTACGCGGCGCGCCCCGGCCTGGAGATCCTGGGGAAGATCGGCGCGCAGCGGGTGCGCCGGAATTCGATGCGCCAGGTTGCGTTTCTGATCGAGCTGGCGCGGGAGCAGGGTTTCCCGCTCACGATTCCGGAAAAGCCGGAGGAGCGCGGCGGAACGGTTGCCGTGAAGACGCCTCATGCGTACGAGGTCTCGCGCGAACTGCTGCGCAGGGATTTCATCGTCGATTTCCGCCCGGGCGCCGGCATCCGCGTGTCGCCGCATTTTTACACTTCGGATGAGGAACTGGAGGCGGTGATCCGCGAGATGCGGCAAATCATCGACACGCGCGCCTACGAGAAGCACATCGGCAGGCGCAGCTTTGTGACCTGAGAAATCCGGCGCCAGGACCGAATGGCGCTCAAATCAGGGCCATTTGGGACAGTACCAGGATGCAGATGAACTCGAGGAGGCAGGAGACAAGCATTGCCCGATGGAAGCGGGCTGCTAGAACCGGTACAGGTAGGAGACCTTGAAGAAGAGTCCGCGCTGCGTGTTCAGGTAGTCGCCCGCTCCTGCCAGAAGCTGCTGCCCGTCCCAGGAGCGCCTCTCGTAGAGAGCGCCATAGCCTGCATAGGCCACGGTTCCGGGGACCAGTTCATAGGACCCGAGAAAGTCGGTGAGGACACGGCTTCTCGAGCTGTCGAACCGCGCGATGGCGCGTACGGCGAACCGCTTGCTGATCTGGTAATTTGTGCGGCTATTGACGATGTTCACCGTGTAGACGCGCGCGCCGCCCGCCAGGCGATTGAACGCGTCGCGGGTGAAGCCGATGCTCTGATTCAGCCTGTTGCTGGGCTGCACAGTGAGATTTGCGGTAAAGTACGTTTCTCTCCCGAGAAAAGGCTGTGCCGGATCATAGAATATTGAGCGGGACAGACTCAGGACGGATTGCACGTTCAGCCAGCGGAGCAGCTGCGCCTGTCCCTGGAGCTGTGTCGCCCGGATGTCGAACGTTTGATGAGCCCAGGGCTCGTGACCACGCATCATGTCGATGCGGAACATTCCCTGCCGTGTGAAATACATGCGCACCGATGCAAGAACAATGTGGTCCTTCCCCTGCTGAATGCGGTCCCGATAACCGCGGTAGAAAACGAAAGGATTGATCCTCTTGACCCATCTGAAACGCCCCTCGCCCGGATACAGGTTGATGCCGGAGTAGACCCAGCCGCCGGTGATGCCGGTCCGGTTGTAAAAGCCGGTGTCCATTTGAAAGTCACGGTCATAGTGTTCCACCTGCGCCGATGCTTCGTAGCGCTTGCTCGTGTAGCTGTAGAGCATCTGACCCGCCATGCCCCGCCGGCCTGCGCTGCCGCCAGAGGGGAGCGTGCTCGTACCGATCACGGTAGCGCTCCACTGCTGATGCTCCCCGATGTGGAGCGAAACATCGCCGGCTGCTACCCGGTTATGCCCGCCGCCGAATTCCGTATCCGTGAAGAGGCCGCCCACGTAACTGCCTTTGCCGACGCTGTACAACGCGCGCCCGACGTTGAAACTCTTGCGCTCACCGTAATTCGGATCGGAGCTGTCCACCTGCCCGGGAGCGCGATCAGAGGCTGACAGGGCCGCAAACGTAAACTTGCTCAGGTTCCCCGTGAGCTTGACGCCATAAAGCGGATCCACGATCCGGCGCGTGTGCACCGCAGTCCGCATGTTGCCGTCTCCCTCTGCGCCTGCCAGTTCGAATGTCCCCATACCTTCCATGAAGAACGGGCGTTTTTCGCTGTAGAAGATCGGGTAGCGCTGATTCACTTCAACCTGAAATGCGTCGCTTTCAACCTGGCTGAAGTCGGGCCGGTAGGTACCGTCCAGCGTAACCGAAGATGTGATGCCGTACTTGACGGTGATCCCGGCATCCGGTTTGGAGTCGGCCTTTCCCCATTGGTCGGGCGTCCTGCGCGTTTGGCGCAGAGAATATGTCAGGTTGGGAATTGCTTCCAGTGTCAGCGGCTGCTTGAGGTCATGCAAGCGGAGGGGGGCATAGCGGGTGAAGATCGACTTGCCCCGGGGAAGGTCCGGCCAGGAAGCCGACATGCCCAACCGGCTGACGCGCCGCCAGAACAGCACGCCCATGCGCACTTCGGCGCCGCTCTTGAAGCGGATGCTCTTGAGCGGGACGCGCATCTCCGCCGTGTATCCTTCGGCGTTAACTTTCCCCGCGCTGTCCCACACCCAATCGGGTGCGGTGTCCTCACCCTGCGTGCTGGTGTTGAGGATGTCGCCCTGAATGCCGTTGGGATTGACAAACAGATCATAAGAGCTTTGGCCGGCATTGAGGGCGTCGAGACTCAGCCCGACCCAGTCGTCGTTCCAGATCGTGTCCCGGCGCGCGATCGAGGTCTTGATCTTGCCGGGCTCGGGATCGAGGCAGCGGAACGCGAAATACAGGTAGTTCTTGTCATAGGCTACCCAGGCCTGGGTCTTCTGTACCATGGTTTCGCCGTACGATGGGTTGTAGGTCAGCCACTCGCCCAACTCCAGGGGCGCCATTTTCCACGCCGGGTCGTCCAGAGTGCCGTCGATGACGGGAGGCGTGGAAAGAAAGGGGACATCGAACGCCGGCAACTTCAGTGGTTCGGCGACGGAAAGGCCCCCACCGGGCTGCCCGCTCTTCGGTTTGGATTTCCCCGTCTCCGGCGTCGCCTGAGCCAGTCCGGCTGCGGCGGCCGCCAGCCAGGCAAGGACAAGGGATGCCGCACAGAAAAAAAAGCGGCGCTGGCTATGCATCGGGTACGGCCTCGCACATGATGAGCTTTTCACCTGCTAAGACGAAATCCCCGAGAAAAAAGTTTTCTTATTCGAGCGAAATATCTCGCCCAGCATGTGCGCCGCCGGCTCGCGCAACAATCCTCAGTCCAGTGCCGGTCTTCGTACCTTATTCCTGGTTATCGGTTCGGTCCCGGTTTCGCGCTTTTGATCACCGGGCGACGAAAATGTGCCGGGCATGAGAGCATCCGGATCAGGGTCCAAGTCCACGTCCAGGTCGGATAGCGAGCGTGGCCTTAAGCTAACGCCTATGGGGCTTGCGCTCTGGGCTATCCTCCAGCCCACTTTCGGGGTTCAAGCCCTTGCTCCTTGTACTCTTAAAACGATTCCAATCACCCCTATTTAAGCGCCATTCGCGCCCGGACCCTGAACATTTGGTGAAAGGCAATGGCTTAACGTAGAGAGCGCGCAGGGGCGCGTAGAATTCGGGATTGAGGCCGTCCCTCCTGCACCCTCCGGGTTGAGTTTTTGAGACTCGCGGCAATCTGCATCCCGGATTTTTCACCACTGTTCCTCTTGACAACAGTCGTTATAACAATTATATTGTTAATATGAAGCGCGGACAGAAGGAGGAGATCCCGAAGGGGAAGCCCTCCCGCAGCCTGGGGGAGGAGGCTTTCCTCAACCTGCAGCGGACCGCCGACGCCTTCATGCGCGGCTTCGAGGAGACGCTCAGGCCTTTCGGCCTCACGCAGACCCAGTACAACGTGCTGCGGATCCTGCGCGGCGCCCGCCCCCACGGCCTGCCGTGCCGGGAATTAGGCGAGCGCATGATCACCCGCGATCCCGACGTGACGCGGCTCCTGGACCGGCTGGAGACGCGCGGCCTGGTGGCTCGCTCCCGGGATGCGAAGGATCGGCGCGTGATTTTCACGCGCATCACCGAGGCGGGACTGGAGCTGCTCGAAGAGCTGGACCGGCCGGTCGCGGAAGTCCACCGCCGCCAGCTGGCGCACCTGAAGCGCAAACAGGCGCGCAGGCTGATTGAACTGCTGGAGGCGGCGCGCCGGGAGGACGGGTAAAAATTTTTGGCATAATGTTTGTTATAACGATAAACGTTAAAACATATAGAGCATCTGAAGACATCGCTCGATGTCGAGCTCAGCAAGGCTGCCGCGGCGCATTCCTGAAGATGGAGCCGGCGGCGCGATCGGGGCAAGGAGGAGGTTATGATCAAGGTACGCAAAGCGGAGGAACGCGGGCATTTCGATCACGGGTGGCTCAACACCTACCACACGTTTTCTTTTGCCGATTATTACGAACCGGAGCATATGGGGTATGGCCACCTGAGGGTCATCAACCAGGACCGGGTGCAGCCGGGAGAGGGATTCGGGACCCACGGTCACCGGGATATGGAGATCATTTCCTACGTGCTCGAGGGGGCGCTCGAGCACAGAGACAGCATGGGCAACGGATCGGTGATCCGTCCCGGCGAAGTGCAGCGCATGAGTGCAGGAACGGGGGTGATGCACAGCGAGTACAATCCTTCACCAGAGGAGTTGGTTCATTTCCTGCAGATCTGGATATTGCCGGAACGCAAAGGACTGACACCCGGTTACGAGCAGAAATACTTCGCGCCCGCCGAGAGGCGCGGCCGGCTTCGTCTGATTGCATCCCGAGATGGAGCGGAGGGCTCGGTGACCTTCCACCAGGATGCCCGCGTTTTTGCCGGGCTGCTCGGTCCGGGCGAGGCGGTGGACTACACCGCCCCCGCCGGCAGGCGGACGTGGCTGCAAATAGCGCGCGGAACTCTGTTGCTGAATTCAAACTTGCTGAAGGAAGGGGACGGTGCCGCCGTTATCGATGAAGCATCGCTCCGCATCACCGGGAAGGATGAGGCGGAGCTGCTCCTCTTCGACCTGGCCTGAACTATTCACGAAGTTGGATGGCAAGCAGAAAAAAACCAGGGAATTGGCCGACGACAAGATCAAGACGGTCGGCGTCCATCGGCGTTTTCCCGCGTCCGGAGATCTGTTCTTATCATTCGCTATTTTGTCCGGAGCCGTCTGCGCTGCGATCATTACGGTCAGCGTGCGCTCCATTCGTTCTTGTAGACGGTCCCGCCTTTCATCACGAACTTCACGTGCTCGAGTTCCGTGATGTCCCTCAGGGGGTCGCCGCTGACGGCGACGATGTCGGCCATGCGGCCGCTTTCGATGGTCCCCAGGTTCTGGCTCTCGTCGAGCAGAGCGGCTGCGACCGACGTCGCCGCCTGGATGGCCTGCATCGGGGTCATCCCGTATTTGACCATGTAGGAGAACTCCTTCGCCTGATTCTCGGTCCAGGCGTAACCGCCGGCATCGGTGCCGAATGCGATCCGGACTCCTTTCTTGACCGCCTGCGCAAACGCCGCCTTCTGCAGTTCCACCATTCTGAGCCAGATCGGCGCTCCCGCAGCGGCGCGGCCTTCCGCCACATAGGAGATGACGTAAATGGTCGGGCACCAGTAGACGCCGCGTTTGACCATCAGATCCATCATCTCCGCATCGAGGCCGGGTGCGTGCTCGATGGTGTCGACGCCTGCGCGCAGGGCGGCTTCGATCCCTTCCCTGCCCATCGTGTGGGCCGACACCTTGTGGCCCAACCGGTGCGATTCCTCCACCAGGGCCCCGGCTTCCTCGTCGGTGAAATCGACCCAGGAGTGGAGCGCGCCATCCTTGATGTAGTAGCGGCGGTCGGAGTAATACTTGATCCAGTCGGCGCCGTATTTAACCTCCTCGCGCACGGCGCGGCGGATGTTGTCGACACCGTCGACGATCTGAACGCCCTCCGGCACGCGGATTTCCCAGGAGTAACCCTGGAGAGGATACATGCCGGTCGGCGCGAAGGCGCGGCCCGAGACGAAAAGCCGCGGCCCCGGGATGATCCCGCGCTGGATGGCCGTCTTCACATCCACATCGGCGTACATGGCCCCCTCGGTCCCGAGATCCCGCATGGCCGTGAATCCGTTCATGAGCGCCGCCCTGACCGAAGCGGTAGCGCGGATGGTGCGGTAGGGGGTGGATTCCTTCAGTAGCTGATCGTCATAGTCGGCGGCGGTGATGTCGCCCTGCAGCAGGATGTGGGTGTGATCGTCGATCAGCCCAGGGAGCACGGTGGCCCGGCTCAGGTCGACGATCTGATAGTCGGCCGGTATAGACAAGCCGGTCCCCACCTGCTTGATGCGGCCGCTTTCGATCAGGATCACGGCACCGGCAACAGGCGCCGCGCCCTTGCCGTCAATCAGGCTGCCGCAGCGAACGGCGATGCGATTCGGCGCGTTGGACTGAGAAACTGCCGCCGGGTAGATGCATGCCAAAAAGCCGAGCAGAAACAGCACGTCATATTTCAGCGTTCGCATGAACTTCGCCTCCATCGATAGGGCAGAATAAATCCGCGAAACCCACAAAATCGCATTCGTATGTTTCGTGTTTCTCGTGGTTTGCTCCCAGGGCGCGCAGGTTTCCAGGTCCCTGAACCCTAACCCAATATTAACATGACTGATTTCATGCCCAAGCCGTGGTAAAAGTGTTGACGGCATGAAGAAAATAGACGTAAAGAACCCGGTGTCGTGTTTTCACGATCTGCAGAGTGTGTCATCCGGGCCAGGGCTTTCCTGGCCCTGCAGCCTGACGGGAAGCTGACGGGCGCCCGGGAGATCTCGCAGGCCGGGAAGATTCCGATTCAAATTAATTCGCTCTGCGTTCTCCCGGGACGCAGGATACGGATCCGGAACAAAGCCGATGAGCCCTCCAGCCTATCAGGTTCGAATTGCCGATGAGGGCTACTGGCGCGAGCAGATCAAGTGCCAGTTTGCCTGTCCAGTACACACCGATGCGCGCGGCTACGTCCGCGCCATCGCTGAAGGCGATTACGAACTGGCGTACCTGACCGCGCGCGGGCCCAACCCGCTTGCCTCCATGTGCGGGCGGATTTGCGGTGCGCCCTGCGAGGCTGCCTGCCGCCGCGGAACGATTGACCAGCCCATTGCCATCCGTGCCTTGAAGCGTTTTGCCTGCGAGCGGTTCGGCGTAGAGGCCGGGCTGGAGCAGGAAAGCCGGTTCTTCTCGTCTCTCCGGAATCTGGCCGGCGAGCGCCCATGTGACGACGAGGAGGAAGTCCGCCATATTCTTGCCTTGCTCTCGAAAGTCGAATTCCCGAAGCCGCAGGGTGAACGCGTCGCAATTATCGGCTCGGGACCCGCAGGGCTGGCAGTGGGGCATGACTTGGCCCTCATGGGATTCAGGCCGGTCATTTTTGAAATGGAGCCGCTGCCGGCGGGAATGCTGGCCACCGGCGTGCCCGGCTACCGCCTCCCGGCCGATTTGATCCGCGGGGAAATCGCCGTCATCGAAGCCATGGGTGTCGAGATCCGCTGCAATACGGAGGTCGGCAAAGATGTCCGCTTCGACGATCTGCGCCGGGAGTTTGCCGCCGTTGTCATCGCATGCGGCGCCAAGAGGTCACGGCCCATATCCCTTCCCGGCGCCGAGGCCATCGGCATCATGGGGGGCGTTGATTTTCTGCGGGATGTTGCGCTCGGCAAGGAAGTGAAGCTCGGGCGCAAGGTGATCGTCATCGGCGGCGGCAACGTCGCCTACGACGTCGCCCGCACGGTCCTCCGCCAGGAAGAATATGACGTCTCCCGCACCGCCGCCCGCATGGAAGGGGTCCGTGAGGTTCATCTCGTCTGTCTGGAATCGCTGGACGAGATGCCGGCCGATACCGTGGAGATACTGGAGGGGATAGAAGAGGGGCTGATGCGCCACAACAGCTGGGGTCCGAAGGAGTTCCTGTTCCGCGAAGAGGGCGGCCAGAAGTATGTGCGCGGCGTCTGCTTCACGCGTTGCCTCTCGGTGTACGATGAGAACCGCCGTTTTGCGCCGCGCTTCGATGCGTCTGCGGAACTGGAAGTCGAGGGGGACACAGTCCTTCTATCCATCGGGCAGGCAGCGGACCTGACTTTCCTTGATCCGGAGCGGGATGGCATCCGGATGAGGTCTCCCCAGCAGATCATCAGCAATCCCAAGACGGGCGCAACTTCCGCGCCGGGAGTCTTTGTGGCCGGCGATATCGCCTATGGACCCCGGCTGATGATTCATGCCATCGCCAGCGGAAAACAAGCCGCCCGCTCCGTCTGCCGGCACCTGCGCGGTGTGGAGATCTCTCAGGAGGAGGTTCAGTGTCACTTCCCGCTGGAACGCTATCACCGGGAGAGATCCTACGAGCGGCGGCCCCGGCTCCACATTCCGACCCGTTCTCCCCAAGAACGTCTGCGCGAGCCGCGTGCGCAGGTAGAAATCGGCTACGATGAGAACCAGGCGGTCGCCGAAGCCGGCCGCTGCCTCGATTGCGGCATCAACACGATTTTCGATGGAGAGCGATGCATCCTGTGCGGCGGCTGCGTGGACGTCTGCCCGACGGTCTGCCTGAAGCTGGTCTCGCTCGATCGCATTGCCGCAACTCCCGAACTGGAGGCGCTGCGGCGCGATCGACTCGGAGATGAGGCGGGGGAGTCCTCGGCCATCATCAAGGACGAAGAGCGCTGCATTCGCTGCGGCCTCTGCGCCGAGCGTTGCCCGACGGCCGCGATCACCATGGAGCGATTCTCTTTTGCCAAGGAGTGGAAACCATGTCCCGTCTCGACCAGCCGAGCGTAAGCCGCCGGAGCTTCCTGAGCCTGTCCGCGATCGGCAGTTTCTTCGCGGCTCTTGCCGTGGCGGCAGCCGGTGCGCTGCGCCTGCCCAATCCCACGGTGCTCCCCGGCCCCGTGAGGCGGTACAAGATCGGGCCTCCCGAGCGCTTTCCGGTAGGCAGTCAAATCCCGATGGCGGCGGAGAACTTCGTGGTCTTCCGGGACACCCGGGGGCTTTACGCCATTTCGACCACCTGCACGCACCTGGGCTGCACGGTCGGGGTCACCGCACAGGGATTCGCGTGCCCCTGCCACGGTTCGAAGTTCGATCCAAGCGGCAAGGTGGTGGGCGGGCCGGCTCCGCGCGCTTTGCCTTGGCTCGAGTTGAGCGTTGCGGCCGACGGGCAGTTGGTGGTTCATGCCGACAGCGAGGTTCCGCCGGGCACCCGCCTGGGGATTTGAAAAGACAACCGCGGATGCACGCAAATGAGCGGTGACAAAAAACCATATCCTGTCCTGCTCGAGAGCGAGCGAGGTTTGCACGCGCTTGTGCTGCCGCTCCGGCATCGAGCTTCCCGGTCCGGCGCGCCCGGAGACTCGAAAAGCGCTTTCTCGTTCAACTGTGCCTCTCGTCTAAATTCTCGATGAGCCGACTATGGAACAATCAGCGACCCACGAATTTCTCCACAACTTGAAGGCCTTGCCGCACACCTTCAAGAATGCCTGGTTCCGTCTCGGCAAGGAGCCGGAATCGGAACGGGAGGAATCTCAGGCCACCTTTCACAACTTCTTTCTTCACATTCACAGCGTGCGGGTGCACATGCGCACGTTGGCTCCCACTCTCACCTTCGGCCTGGGCCTCATTGCCACTTCGAGCTTCATTCTCCTCACGATCACAGGCGTCCTGTTGATGGTGTACTACAAGCCTTCCGCCGAATCTGCCTACCAATCCATCAAGGACATTCATTTCGCCGTGGCTACAGGCCGGTTTATCCGGAATATCCACCGCTGGTCCGCGCAGTTGATGGTTGCCGCCGTCCTGCTGCACATGGCCCGCGTCTTCTACACCGGGAGTTACAAAAAGCCGCGCGAGTTCAACTGGCTCGTCGGCCTCGGGCTTCTCGTCCTGACACTGGCGTTGAGCTTCACCGGCTATCTCCTGCCGTGGGACCAGCTCGCCTACTGGGCGATCACCATCGGATCGAACATCGCCAACTCGCCGCGCGAGCTTACCGATGCGCTCGGGATCACCCGGTGGTTTGATCCGGGCGGATTCCAGCGCCGGCTTCTTCTGGGCGCGAACTACGTGGGTGAGGACGCGTTGATCCGCTTTTATCTGCTTCACGTATTCCTGCTGCCGCTTGCGCTTGTCACCCTGCTCGGGGTGCATTTCTGGCGCATCCGCAAAGACGGCGGCCTGGCGCGGCCGGAGGATCTGCCGGGTGCGCCCGCGGAGTGGGGCGGCCGGCTGCAGCGGGTCTTTGAGCCGCTGGCGACCAAGACTTACGGTCTGATGGCGGTGGTGAAGGGAAGGCACGCCACTGTTAATCGGGGCCCCGAAAACACGGTGATGAGCTGGCCGCACCTGATGTGGGCGGAGCTTGCGGTGTTTACCCTGACCGTGGCCGGGACGCTCCTGTTGTCTCTGTACTCCGACGCGCCGCTCAAGGAGCTTGCCAATCCTGCGATTCCCGAAAATCCCGCAAAGGCTCCCTGGTATTTTCTGGGTATTCAGGAACTCGTCTCCTACTCCGCTTTCTTTGGGGGACTGGCGATACCGGTCATCGTGCTGTTGGCCCTGGCACTGATTCCATTCCTGGACCGGCGCGCAGGAGGCGAAGGGACTTGGTTCGGCACCGAGCGGGAGCATGGGGTCGCCTGGATGTCGCTCTTCTTCGGCTTCGCCTGCTCGGCCGGCATGCTGGCTTTCACAGTCAATTACGGCTGGCTTCGCAACTGGTTCCCCGACATCCGCCAGATCTGGATCATCCTCATCAATCCCGGATCGATCCTGGTTCTGCTCTATGCCCTCTGGTCCCTGGTGGTGTTGAAGCGGCGGAACTCGGTGCGCCTGGCTGCGGTCGCCTTGTTCACCTGTTTCCTGGTCGGGTTCACGGTCCTCACCTATTTTGCGACTGTGCACCGCGGGCCGAACTGGCAATTCTACTGGTGGCCTTCGCAGTGGCCGGTGCATTAGGAGGGACGATGATGGATCCATCGAAAAAATATCGTTGGCTGCTTCTCTTCGCCTCCCTGTTGACTATCGGTTTGCTGATTGCGGCGGCGGTGCGGGAGAACTTCCTGGCCGAATGGCAGACAATTCAAAAATCCTATCGCAACCTCCTGCGCGAAAAAGCCACGGACAAGCGGGGCCGCGAGCTGCTCGCGGCTTTCCGGATCGAGCTGCGCCAGGTGAGCCTGCCCCAGTTCGGCACCGTGGACCGGTGCGTGACGTGCCATCTTGGTATCGATGATCCGCGCATGGCGGGTGCCCGGCGGCCGTTTGCCGCGCATTCGGGCGCCATTCTCGACAGGCATCCTGCAGACCGCTTCGGGTGCACTGTCTGCCACCACGGGCAGGGCGCCGCCACTGGTTTCAACGAGGCCAAGGCGGAGGACGTGTACTGGGACTACCCGCTGCTGCCGCCCGATCTGACGGAGTCGACATGCGTCACCTGCCACGATCCCGCCAGGCTGCCGGAATTGCAGGTTTCGCGGTTAATCCTGGGAATGAAGCTCTACCAGCAAAAGAGCTGCGGTTCCTGCCACAAACTGGGAGGACGCGGCGGTATGCTGGGCCCGGCGCTCGACAACGAAGGAGCCAAGACGCGCCATCAGCTCGTCATGACCGGCCTGAAACCGCCCCATACCACCTGGCGCTGGCACCAGGCTCATTTCAACGACCCGGGCGCGGTGATCGCCGGAAGCCAGATGAAGAATCCTACGGTCACTGACGGCGAGGCGCTTGCCCTGACGGTCTACATGCTTTCGCTCCGGCAACGCGACGTGCCCGAGAGCTACCTGGCACCGGACAAGATCGAGCAAAAATCCCGCGCGCTCCATCCGCCGCTGCTTGCGGGTGAGCAGGTGTACCGGCAGTACTGCTTCGCCTGCCACGGCGAGGGGACGTACGGGCGCTGGGACAAGACCTTCAAGCGCTTTGTTCCCGCGATCCGCGGGGTTTCACTCCTGGCCACTGCGACGCCGCTCTACCTTGAAACCAACATTGCCAAGGGCCGGCAGGGCACGCAGATGCCCGCCTGGGAGGCACAGGCAGGCGGATTGCAACCGGAGGAGATAGCCGCCGTGCAGGGCTACCTGCGGAGTGGTCTCCCGGGCCTGCCTCTCGTACCGCCGGCGCCGGCTGTTGTCCGGGGGGACAAGGCTCGCGGCGCGATGCTCTTCGTGAACAACTGCATGGGCTGTCATGGACCCGGAGGGAGAGGCGGCCTGGCACCGGAGATCGGCAATCCCACCTTCAATTTTGCCGCCTCCGATGAATTCATCGTGGCCACGATCCGCAACGGCCGCAAAGGCGCGGCCATGCCTTCCTTCCAGCGCCCGGGCGCGACCGGCCTGGACGACGGCGATATCGGTGATCTGCTCGCCTACATTCGAAGCTTGAATGCGACCCCGGCCCCTGCCGGCGCTGACAAGACGCTGGTTCAGCCGCGGCCGACAGGAGGCAAACAATGAGCGGGGACTCAAAGCAGAAAACCAAGACGGGCTGGTCGCGGCGCAACTTCATCCGCAGCGCCGCCATCGGCGCATCGACGCTATGGCTGCCGGGCTGCTCCCGTAAGGAAAAGCCTGCGCTGACAAACCTGCAGGGAGACCTCGATCCGCTGCGCAGCTACCCGTACCGCGGATGGGAGGATTTCTACCGCAAGATCTGGACCTGGGACAAGGTGGTGCGGTCCACTCATTCCGCCAACTGCACGGGCTCGTGTTCCTGGAAGGTGTACGTGCGCAACGGCGTCATGGTGCGCGAGGAGCAGGCAGCCGACTACCCGCCCATCAGCGGGGATCTGCCCGACTACAATCCGCGCGGATGCCAGAAGGGCGGCTGCTTTGTCGAATACGTCTACAGCCCGCAGCGCCTGCGCTATCCTCTGATTCGCACCGGCCTGCGGGGCGAGGGCAAGTGGCGGCGGGCCTCCTGGGATGAGGCGCTGGGCCTGATCGCCGAGAAGCTGCTCGACAACATTTACAGCTACGGCCCCGACACCAATACTTTCTTCAGCGTCATCCCGGCCATGAGCCCGGTGAGTTTCAGCGCAGGCACCCGCCTGGCCCACTATATCGGCGGCGTGATGTGCTCATTCTATGACTGGTACTGTGACCTCCCGCCCGGGGAGCCGCTCACCTGGGGTGTCCAGACCGAAGCCTGCGAGTGCGCGGACTGGTTCAACTCAAAGTACATCGTGCTCTGGGGATCGAACATTTCCCAGACCCGCATCCCGGACGCACACTTCGGCTGGGAGGCGCGTTACAACGGCGCCAAGGTCGTATGCATCTCTCCTGACTACAACTCAAGTTCGATACACGCCGATCTCTATTTCCGGATCAACCCGGGGACCGACGCGGCCCTTGCCCTCGGCGTCGCCAGGATTCTCATTGAAGAGAAACTGATCGATGAGCCTTATATCAAGGAACAGACCGATCTGCCCCTGCTCGTGCTCCGGGACACGCGCCGCTTTCTGCGTGAATCCGACGTGAAGGCCGGCGGCAAGGATGATGTTTTTTACTGCTGGGACTCAAAGCAGAACCGCGCCGTGCCCGTGCCGGGATCCATGGGTTCGCAGGAACAACACCTGCGTCTCGGTGCGATGGAGCCTGCCCTGTCGGGAACGTTCACTCTGCAGCTCCCCTCCGGCCGCAGCGTCGAACTTTCTCCGGCCTTCGAGCTTCTGCGGCAGCAACTGGCCGGGTACCCGCTCGAGAAAGTCGCGCAAATCACCGGGCTGCCTGCGCATGAGATCCGCGCATTCGCCCTTGAACTCGGCACCCGCAAACCGGCGATGATCATTCACGGCGCCGGCACCAATCACTGGTTCCACAACGACCTGATCAACCGCTCCTTCATTCTGCTGGTCGCGCTGACGGGAAACGTCGGGAAAAACGGCGGCGGCTTCAACCACTATGTCGGCCAGGAGCGTGTCTGGCCAGAACGCAGCTTCTTCCAGCTCGCCTTCCCCGAAGGGCGCAGTAAGCAGCGCTTCCAGAATACGACGCTTTGGAGCTACGTCCACTCCTCCAACAAAGATCCGCACCTCTATAACGGGAAGCCGATCGAATGGTACATCCAGGAGTCGGTGAAGAACGGCTGGATGCCGCTTTGGCCGGCCGGCGGTCGCAAACCGCGGGCTTTCATTGCCTGGCGTGCCAATTATCTGAACCAGGCCAAGGGAAACGAGATCCTGGAGTCATCCCTCTGGCGCGACCTCGATTTCATCGTGGACATCAACTACCGGATGGACACGACGGCGCTCTACTCCGACGTCGTCCTACCGGCGGCCACCTACTACGAGAAGGTCGATATCAATACGACCGACTGTCACAGCTATATACACACGTTCGGCAAGGCCCTTGATCCGCTCTTCGAGTGCAAGACCGACTGGGACATCTTCCATGCGCTGGCCCGCAAGATGGCCGAGACCGCGCAAAAGAAGGGATTGCAGCCCTACCGCGATGAGCTGTTCCATTGGGACCGGGATTTCACGCGCCTCGAGGATGATTGGACCGGAAAGGGAAAGATCCTCACCGATGAGGCCGCCGCCGATTTCATCCTGGCAAATTCGAAGGAGACCCGGGGCATGACGTACCGGGGCCTTCAGGACAAACCCCGGCGATTTGTGGCCACCGACGAAGAGTCGTGGAACAGCGACATCGAGCCGGGCGTGGCCTACACGCCGTTCAAGCACCAGGTGGTCAGGAAAAAACCCTGGCGGACGCTCACCGGGCGGCAGCAGTTTTACATCGACCACCCCTGGTTCATTGAGCTGGACGAAACGCTCCCCGCGCACAAGGAACCGCTGCAGGAAAAATTCCCGCTCCGCTGGAATACGCCCCACGGCCGCTGGTCGATCCACTCCACGTGGCGCGACCACCGGGCGATGCTGCGGCTGCAGCGGGGTGGGCCGATCGTCTACATGAATCCGGAGGATGCGCGGAAACGGGGGCTGGCCGACAACGACTGGGTCCGGATCTTCAACGAGGTCGGGCAGTGCCTTTGCCGCCTGCAGATTCTGCCTGGAGAGAAACCCGGGCGCGTGACCATGTACCACGGCTGGGAGAAATATTTGGGCTTCCGGCAGGGCGGCTGGCAGTCGCTGACCTACATCAAGATCAAGCCGACCCAGCTGATCGGCAAGTACGGCCACGTAACCTTCCGCCTCAACTACTGGGGTCCCACGGGGAACAACCGGGACACCAAAGTGGAGGTTGAGAAAGCCAAGGTTTGAAGCGGTTCGCCAAGCGCCATCCGGTTGCCGGCGCCTGCTCATGGAGACGGTTCGATGTCGAAACACCAGTATGGCATGGTGATGGATTTGAACAAATGCCTCGGCTGCCAGACCTGCACCATGGCATGCAAGAGGCTTTGGACCGACCGCGACGGTACCGGACACATGTACTGGAACAACGTCGAGACCCGGCCCGGGGCCGGCTATCCGCGCCAGTGGGACCGGATCGGCGGCGGCTGGAAGGATGGGCAGCTTCAGCCCGGCTCTCTCCCGGCCATTCGGGACTATGGCCGGCCGCTCGAATACGATTACGAGCAGAGGCTATTTCAGGGCGGCAAGAAGCCGGTTATGCCCTCGCCTGAGCCGGAGTGGGGTCCCAATTGGGACGAGGACGTCGGCGGCACCGACGGCGAGGAGAACTTCTACTTCTACCTGCCGCGCATCTGCAACCACTGCACATTTCCCGCCTGCCTGGAGGCTTGCCCGCGCAAGGCCATCTACAAGCGTGAGGAGGACGGCATCGTAGTCCTGGATCAGGATCGTTGCCAGGGGTACCGCTACTGCATTCAGGCCTGCCCGTACAAGAAGATTTACTTCAATGAGATTGCGGGAAAGTCCGAAAAGTGCATCTTCTGCTACCCGCGCCTGGAGAAGGGAACGGTCAATGCCTGCGCCGCGCAATGTCCCGGCCGGCTGCGTTTTGCAGGACTCGTGGAAGACCCGGACTCGCCGGTGCATAAATTAGTTCACATTTACGGTGTGGCGCTTCCGCTGTTCCCGGAGCGCGGGACCAAGCCGAATGTTTTCTATGTGCCGCCGTTCAACCCGCCCAGAAGAGGCAACTACGGGAAGAGCCTTCTGGAGGATCCGCGCCTGCCGCTGGAGTATCTCGTCTATCTGTTCGGCGCAAGGGTGAAGGAGGTGATCCGCAGGCTCGAGGCCGAGATCGTGCGCGCGCAGGCGGGCGGGCGCAGCGAGTTGCTGCAACTGCTGATCGGACGAGATGCAATCACACGCTACCGCATCGGCCCGCAACTCGTGCAGGGGAAGGCATAGGAGGCGACAATGGCAACAAGGATCCGGAACGGCATCATTCTGGCAAGCCTCGCGATTTTCTTCCACCCGTATGAGCTTACGGCTCAGAATGAACCGCTCAAGCCGGCAATGAAACCGGTGCTTGCCGCCTCCGCCGGCAGCGCGGACGCAGGGATCCTGATCGACCCGGGAGCCGCCGCCTGGCAATCCATCGAGCCGAAGCGCATCGCACTCAACCGGACGCCAAGGCTTTATGATACCGAGCCTCCCTCAGAACTGGAGATTCCCGAACTCGAGGTGCGCGTCGCCCGTGCCGACGACAAAGTGATGGTTCGCCTGAGCTGGCGTGATCCCACCGAAGATGCGGCAAAGATCGCAGCGGCGCCGGCGGCACCGGCCGAGGGTCGGTTCCGCAAGGAACCGACCGATGCGACCGACCGCTTTTTCGATGCAGCCGCGGTGATGTTTCCGACCGGCGGCAAGGCCGGGGCAGCGGCGCCGGGGCTGCAGATGGGGGACGTGCAGGATCCAGTCACAATTTATTACTGGAACGCCGGGCGTGGCTCAATGCTGATGGATGCCAAGGGCCGCGAGACCACGCGGCGCACCGGCCAGGTGTTTCCTGCACGCGCGATCCATCAGGCCGGCTCGTGGAGTGTCTGCTTTGAACTGCCCGATCTGCCCAATGGTACGCCGCTGGCGTTCGCCGTCTGGAACGGGAGCCAGCAGGATCGCGACGGAAGGAAGTATTTTTCCGTATGGCACTGGCTCGAGTGACAGGCCCTATGACGCACGGGAACCTCTCGGGGAGCATGCAGCATGGAACCTGGGAAGAAATCGATCTCTATCGACTCTTCTCCTGTCTGCTCGGATTTCCTGCGCCGGACCGTTTCAGCCTGATAGCGCAGGCAGGCTTTCATGAGGCCATGGATGGCCTTTGGACGAGGCTCGGATGCGAAGGAAAGGCTCCGCCTGCGATCGGGTTCGCAAGCCTCGAGCAATACGAGGCATGCTACATCGCCCTGTTCGATGTCGGCTCCCCTGAGCCTCCGGTACCATTGCTGGAATCCTGGTACCACGAGGCGATCCCCGCTCAGCAGACAGTGCTCGAGAACGTCAGCTTTTATGAAGTAATCGATCTCCGGCCGGTTGCATCCGTGAGCGCACCTGACCACTTGCTTACCCAACTCGAGTTCGGGGCAGCGGTACGATACCTGCAGGAAGGCTGCGGCAGCGAATCGGAACGGCAGAACCTTCGCCGCCTCGAGCGCGATTTTCTTGAGCGCCACCTGCTGAGCTGGATCCCGGCTGCCCTTGCCAGGCTCGAACAGTTGGGGCCGCCGATCTTTCCCGTCCTGTTCATGCTGCTACTGCGATTCCTGCGCACCCGTTTCGACGAAATCCAGTGACAGGGGTGTGCAAAGCCCCTTGATCTGCTTGATCGCCACGGAATCGAATATGATCCGAGATATGTTTTTGATTGAGTGCCGCGCTTCGGCGCTCGATCCTCCAGCCATACCCGTATCCCGGCCTTACGGCCGGGCCTATCCACTGGCGGCCCTTAT
>JAIQGI010000069.1 GCA_020072565.1 Terriglobia bacterium | reverse complement strand
CCCCCGCTGCTCCGGCGCCCTTAAGATCATCAGCCTGATCGGCGACGGCCCGGTGATTGAAAGGATCCTGCGCCACCTGAAGCTGTGGCACCGGCCCGAGCGTCCGCCGCCGCGCCCCGCCGGGCGAGCGATCCAATACGATGAGCAGATCGCCGGCCTTGACAAGGCCGGCCAGGGGCCGTATCCGTTGAGTCCGATCGGGAACGTTGGAGCTTGGGCATGCGCCAATGGATAGGGCCCAGTGAAGCTATTTTTTAGGGATGAGCGATTCTATATGGTTGGCTGCACCGCAGCTGACACGCGGAGTAATCACTACTCCGATTGGGCCGATGTCACCCAGGGAACCTCCGCCGCTTGTGCCACCTCCGACGGCTCTGCCACCGCCACCTGCCCCTCCAGCAACTCCTCCGCCACCGCCTCTGCCGCCGCCACCTGCCCCTCCAGCAACTCCTCCGCCACCGCCGGACCGCGCCATGCTCACGACGAGACTAGGTAATACAGCCGTCAGCCTCTCTTCCGGAGTTGCCGGCCCGGCATCCACGAGGAGCCACAGAGGAGCGCTGGCTCCGCCCTCGAGAACCGGCTCGCTGCAGAGCAACTCATAGGTGCTTCCGCCCCACGTAAACTTGATGGAATTTCCGGCGATCGTGCCGGCGAGGCTGAAATCGTAGCCTTCCCAAGGCTGCGTGGACATGATATACCGCTGTTGCGGCTTGAGCGAGAAATAGACGAGTTTGCCGTTGCATCCGCCGGTGCCAGCCGAGGCGGTCAGCTTGCCGTCGACAACCACATCGAATCCGAATGCCCATATATTCGAGGTATCCGGAACGACACTCGCCTGCACGCCGGTCGAGGATGGGTTCTGCATCATGATCCGGTGCGTGGAAGCCACCTTGATGATGTCGGAAATCTTGCTGCCGGTCTCCGGATTGGAGAGGATATCCATGGAAAGGATGTCGCCCTCCGACACCTGCTGGGATTTCGGGTACTGGGAGGGCAAAAACGTCACGTTGGGTTGAACCGGAGCGGAATCGATCCGTGTCCTGGCAGGGGGCTCTCCGCCCAGCGCTCCTCCGCCGCCGCTGACACCGCGAGCGCCCACGCCACCGCCGCCACGTCCACCTGCGATTGCGCCTGGGATGCCGGACTCAAATTTCTGCAGGCTCTCGGGACTGAGCCCCTTCACCGTAACCAGGAACTGGTTGGAATTCGGCACTGCTCCGACCACAAGATCGTAGCCAAAGAAGAGCGAACCGTCGGCATTGAAGATGACCCTCTGGATCGCGTCAGCACCGACGTAGGTGCGGGCGTGAACGACTCGTCGATCGCCTTCGGAACTCAGAATGGACCTGAACGACACGAGGATGTTGTTGAATGTAACGAGAGATCCTGTTCCGGCACCCCCAAATCCACCGCCTCCGCCTCGCGTCGGAGCAGGTTGCTGAAATCCCCATGCCGAGGTCGCGAGGGCCATACTCAGGATCAAGAATCCGCGCAATTTCACGCTCATTTTTGATCTCCTTTGATAACGTGTAACTGAAGTTGAGCTACCGGGCGGAAGCCGGTCAGCTCCATCGGCTGATCTTCGTTCTCCAGCGCAGCCGTGGCATGCGACGCACGCTCCCTTGAACTGCCGGCAGAAACCGCCGGCAGATAAACGATCTGGGTCACAACCTTTTCCCGAACCACAGGGACTGTAATGACCTTCTCAGGCATCGACAAAATCGGCGCAGGACTGGCTGAGTAGAGGAAGTGCCCGATGACCGCCATCGACGCCGCCTGCAGTATCAGCAGCAACGCAAGCACAGGCGCCGGCAGCCGCACCGGCCTCAACCAGACGGGCATCCGGCGGAACCGCATTTTTTCGTACGTGGCAGCCATGCGCGTGTCCAGTCCAGCCGGCGGATCGGGTATCCGCCATTCATTCAGAAGCTCTTTGAAGTTCCTTCCCATTTACAATTCCTCCACGTTTTGCGGATCGGAATTTCCGTTGAAGTAGGGCGTGAGCAGTCTCCTGAGGTTTGTCCGGGCGCGATGAAGGCGCGCCTTGACCGATCCAAGATCGGCGCCAACGATCACAGCGACCTCAGCCAGTGGGAGCTCTTCGTATTCAGCCAGCACAAGCACCTCTCTCTGCCTGGCCGGGAGGCTGCCTACCGCGGACTTCACCACTTCGCATAGCTCGTTGTCCAGGAGCTGGTCCAATGGACCCGTTGGCCCCGGAAGATCGACCGGCAATTCCTCGGCAGCGTCGTTGTCGGGATCGCGCAGATATTTTCGCGCCAAGTTGTGCGCGGCTGCATACAGATAGGTCCGTAACGACGCGCGCCCAGGGTCAAAACGCGAAAAGTTTCGTATCACGGACGCGAAACAATCGTGCATGATATCCTCGGCGGCAGCGTTTGAGCCAAGCAGCCGCAACGCATAGCTATAGATCCCCTTGCGATAGCGCTCGTAAAGCAGGAGAAACGCTGTTTCCTCCCCTTCTCTTGCACGACGGATCAGTTCTGCATCGTTCATGAGTACATGCCCGGGAGACTGCCGGCCAGTACGAATTAAAATAGCTCTGGATTGAGGCTATGCGCGAAGCCGCGCCCGTCCGGCACCTTCTGAGAAGAACCTCCGCCCTCTTCGGCCACGCCGCCGCTCTTCCCGTCGGTCAGCTGCGTGAAGCAACCTCGTGATCCGATCTCGAGTCTAACTTGGCGCCTATACTATTATTACCCCGATGTTCCCAAAAGGTACGTTTGTGCACTCCTTGCTGTCTGGCGAAACGGAGTCAGGCTCTGCGGGGACGCAACCTGACAAGGGAGAACCAGACCGACGGTGCGGCAATCCGCCACCGGGCCTCTAGCAACGGAAATCGCTGCAGGCTTTTGCTTTTGCAGAGCGAACACCGGAGTCATGCCTCAAAGAATCCCGGGGCCTGGGGCAGAGCCACAGCGGCTGTCGGACCGACAGCCGACCACGTTGCAACCGCGGCGCCCTTTCATAATGCGTGGGTTTCGCTGTCACCAAACCAAAATGGGCACTTGGCTTTTGGGCAGCGCGTGCGCAATTATTCGCATTTTATCGTCGGTGGGATAGGGTGCTGAGCGACTGGGGCACGGCTTTCGATCATCGGCTTCGGGTCGAAGTCTTTTCGGACAGGACCCACGCATCCGGATCGAGTTCCACCTTGGCCGGGTGGCGCGGTAGTTTGAGCGCTACCGGACTCTGTGCGCCTGATACCATGATGTCAGCCGTGCCACTTTGATTGTTTCCGAACGAAAAAACCAGGGGCAAGATCATCCGCCAGTTTTCCGGCGCATTTTCCTGGAAGATCGTGCCCCGAAGCATGGCGGTTCCATCCGGTTGATCCTCGATGACATACTCGAGGCGATAGGAGGGGAGTGCGGTCTGATACACCCACTGATCGAAGAACCAGTTCAGGTCACGCAGGCCGGTCCTTTTTGCAGCTGGAGTCCCGGCAAAATGTTCGTTGGCAGCGGCGCGGAAATCGTCTGTGGAGGCAGCCTTGCCGCGGAATTTATTGACGAAGTCCGCCATCATGTCAAAGAAGGCTTGCCCATTGCCGTTTGTGGGGTCGATGAAAAGAAAGTGCAGCATGCGTAGGACCAGTGCGCCCTTGTTGTAGATCAGGGCCGAGTAACTGCCTGCAGTTTGGGTGCTTTCGAGCCGGTGCCCGAGGATAATCGGGCCCACGTCATTAAGGCGCATGTCCCCCACCCCTGTCGTAGTACGCGGGGGTTTCTTCAGCGATTCCCGGCACGCATTGACGAGATCCTGTGCGGCCTTGGCACTGTCGCGCTTGCCTGTGTAGAGGATTCCGGAGTATTTCGCAAATCCCTCGCTCAGCCACTGGTCCCGATATGAGCGCCACGCCACGATGTTGCCCCACCACTGATGGGATGTTTCGTGGGATATGAACGAGAAGGTATTCTTGCTGCTGGTCCCGGCCGGCGGCAGCATCAGCATGGTCGCAAAACCCTGGCCGCAGCCGAACGGATGAATGGCAGCGCCGAAGGTGGAGTACGGGTATTTGCCGAAGAGTGCAGTGAAATATCTTATGGCGTTGTCCAGTTCGGAAAGCATGAAGTTCTCGTTTACCGCCATGATCGAGCCGGGGAGCGAGTTGAATTCCATCGGCGTCTGGCCTCCGCCCTCCCATTTGACCTGCGCCTGGTGCCGCTCAAACGGACCCACGGCGAAAACAGCGAGGGCCACAGGCTGCTCCATCCGATACCGAGTCACCAAATATTCTCTGGAGGCCGGATCGGCTTCCTCCTGAACCCGGGCGCCTGTTGCGGCGATGCGCACCTCTTTTCTATGGTGGAAAGTGAGGTCGTACGTGGAACGTTGGAGATACCCGTGACGTGGGAACCACGCCTCGTTGGAATAGGGGTAATAGCAATTGGGAAGGCCGTCAACCTCCCTCATGAAGTCCCCCTCGAGTTCCACCTCAACCGTCAACGTCTGCCCAGCTGCCGCCGGGGTGGGAAGTATCACGCTGAAACCGCCTTCCCAATCCGCCTGGATCATCTCCGCCGCAGCGCTGTTGACCCGGGCTGTCTTCAAGCGCAGCTGTTTTTTGAGACGGTCGCTGTCTCGTTCGGGGAGACTCTCGCCGATATTCATCGACAGGACGTGAAGCCGGGGCGCACGGATCAGCATGTCGATCTTCGCTGCCAGCTTCAACGTTTTCTTCGGCTCACGCAAGTCGAGATCCATCACATAATTTTTGATGTCCACAAGATCATTACTGTCCGAGTAACGGATAATGCCCCGTTCATAATCACCCTGGCCACAGAAGGCCGTCCAGATGTCCGTGTAAAAAACTTCGGAGTGATAGGAATAAATAATGCCGACTTCACCGCCGTTGAGCTGGAAATTGGCGACCGGAATCCTGTTCTGGTAGTCGAGCAGCAGATTGAACCGCCCACGCTCGCCGCCGCTGAAATCGCCAAAGAAGAATCCCGGATTCTCATGGTTCAGGATTGAGGCCAACGCGCGGGCGGCGAGGTTGGCTCCGGTTTCCTTCAAAACCCGGGGGATGAACTCCGTAGCCGCCCGAGTGTTGTCCAACGCCGAAGGCGTGCGTGATCCACGCGCGGCGCTGGCCTGCTGGAACGTGTCATCGGTGAAGATCATGACGGCAGTCTGAAATGAGGATTCGACCTTGTCCGCTTTGAGCAGCCGCCGGACATTATCCCGCTCAAAGGGCACCGGCGGGATCGGGGCGCTGAAAGATCCCTGTCCCCGAAAAACCGCGCCGGTAACCTGACCCAGGATTGGCGCAGAAAAATAGAAGGAACCCGTGAAGGTCATCTGAACCCGGTCCCGTTTCAGGACCAAGTTCTCCACATTGAAGGCAGCGCCGTTAAGTTCGAAGGCGCGGATGCGCCCATAAGCCGCCATGGGAGAATCTGCGGGCGGCTGTTGTTGGGCCAAGCCGGGAGTCGCGATACACAATAAGAGCGCTGATACCCGGGCGCAACGCGCAATTTCAAGGATGATGGCACGCATCGGCCAATACCCCCCGTGAGGAAAAGATGCAGACACACATTGTCTAATACGAATTGGGTGTCCACAACCTTACCACCTGTTTACGTTCTTCCACAATCTTTTCGACGGCTGGTGCAAAGGCCTCATGCAAACGGATCCCGGCAGGGCGTTGACGGGTTTTCTGCCCCTTGAAAAACTCTGCGCCTCTGCTTCAAGTACGACCGCAAGCTGCTCGCCCTGTTGAGCCAGTGTTTCTACGCCTCGGTCAAGGAGCTCTTTCAGCATGCAGCCGGCGATCGCCGCTCGCTGCCCGGCATGATCGCCTCGCTGCAGTGCTACGGTGACGATCCCACACGGTTTCATCCTCATCTTCATAGTCTGGTCACCGACGGCCTTGTCTCCCCGGAAGGCTCCTTTGTCCCCGTCTCGTACCCGGATCCGGTCCGTATCATGGAGCTGTTCCGTCACAAGCTCGTCAAGGCGCTGCTCGCGCGGGAAAAGATCGCGCCGCGCCTAGTCGAGATTATGCAGAATTGGGTCCATCCGGGCTTTTCTGTGGGACCGGCCCGAGCGTCCGCCGCCGCGCCCCGCCGGGCGAGCGATCCAATACGATGAGCAGATCGCCGGCCTTGACAAGGCCGGCCAGTGGCCGGACGCGGCCTCCTGAGGCGGTCCCGGGCTCATGTGCTTTCAAGACGGCCGCCCTTGCCTTGAGTGTGCCCGAAATCAGCGCGGGCCCGGGGAGGGGGAGCGAGTCGGAACGTCCCGACCCGCTCCCCCTCCCCGTCTCCCCTCCTGGGGCCCCCTTTCAAGGACGCGGCAGCTGCTTCCCATCCGAAATCGGGGATATTTTCGAGATGCTTCCAGGCCAGGTGCACCATCCCCACCGACCCGCTCCAAAACAATTCCCTATCATTCACCGGTCGAAATGCGGGCGCAAAAACTGAAGCCCGGACCCATATGGAATTTCTCGGCGACTGAGTTTCGCGACAGAATCTGCCTAGCGACCGACAAGGTAGCCAGGACGAGCCCTGATCGAAAACTTGCGTCCTTTGATGCGTACCTTGAGGTTGTGCCAGCCTTCCCTTGAGACGCCGCTGGGCTCGTAGGTCACCAGATACCGCTGGCGGAATTCTTCAAGGATGCTGAGAAAGACTGCACTGAGGTTTTTGGTCGATTCGACCTCGAGGAGGGAGCCGCCTGTGAGTCCGGTAAGATCACGAAGAAATGTCATGTTCGGCAGCCGGCCAGCTGACACGGCGTAGACAACCGCATCACTGCGTTTGGGCGTGTCGAGTACTGCGTCGCCTGTCAACCAGCTCGAAGTGTCGAGGCCATCACTGAACACGACGACCAGCGGGCAGCCGAAGTCTGTCTTTCCGACGATCAATCCCGCATAGCTGGCGTCGATCAGGGAGGTCCTGCCGAACGGTCTCACAGAACTGAGCGCCGCCTCCACACGCCCGGGGTCACTCGTGAGTGTCGAACCGAGCGCCACGACGTGGCTGAAGGTTACGAGCGCGGCGCGGTCGTCCTTCCTTAACTCGTCGAGAAATACATGCCCCGCGTTTCTCAGGTTATCGAGCAGTTCACCGGCCACGCTTTGGCTCATGTCGAGCACCAGGATCGCGTTGATGGGAATCTCCTCCAACTTCGCAAACTCGATCTGCTGCCGGACGCCGTTGTCAAGCACTTCAAAATCCGCCAACTTCAGTCCAGGCACCGGCTTGCCGCGGTCGGTCACCAGCACGTCGATCCGCACCTCCTCCCTTTTGACGGAAATAGTGATCTGCGCGGTCACGGACAGCGCCGCGGCCAGCACAAAGACCACGAGAAACGCCGGCGCCCTACGCATCATTTCGGCAGTCCTCCAAACGCTTTGCGCATCTCGGCCACGAGCTCACTCGCGTTGCGGACGTGCGCGACGTTGTAATCCCACCACGGATCTTCGCGCTTGGGATCCATGACCGGTAACGTGAGGACCTGTTTCATGGCGGGCAGCATGCCGGCAGGATCACCCGCACCGCCTGCAAGGTGGCTCAACGCGAGCAACGGCGACTGTGCAGTCGGATACAGCATCGCGGCGCGCTCAAACTGCTCACGGGCCGCGTCATCGTGCCCCAGAGCCTCCTGTTCGTGGCCGAGGAACAGCGCCGGCATAGTACTGAAGCTGCGGATCCGTCAATGCCACAGCAGCTTTCCTTAGCTCGGCGGCGGCCTCGTCGTGGTTCCCAAGGAGGCCCATCACGCGCCCAAGCCGCAGATGCGCTTCTGAGAAGCCGGGCGCCGCATTCAGAGCCTGCTGCAAGAACCACCGGGCCTGCCCGAGTTCCGCTTTCTCGGAGCCAATGGCAAATCGGACGCCTGGCGGCGGGAGTGCGTTTTGAGATTCAGGCGCAGCAAAGACCTCGTGCAACACCCCATCGAGAAAAAGAATGCTCGCATCCGAAGGGAAAATCGCCAGCGCTCGTTTGAGGTTGGTCTGCGCTTGCCCCCACTGATGCAAGCTCTGTTCGTAAGCGGTCGTGGCTACATACCACTGCCGCACCATTTCATCGCTTGATGGATTCGGAGAGACGGAGTCGAGCAGCATGCGTGCAAGTTCCCAGTTCACCCCTCCAGTTTGCCCGACCGTGCGGCCGTCAATGATCATGACCTCCGTCGTGCCGTAGTCCAACGGCGGTGGCCATCTATCTGACGCCAGGAGAGCGATGTCGGTGTGTAACAGCGCCCCCCGCTTCAGTACGCGGTTCGCAGTGCCGTTTTGTATTTCGTCGTCCGTAAGACCCAGCCAGTGCTGTTCCAGCGATCCCGTGGCGCGCGAGCTCGACTCGACGACCCATCGTGCCAGCTCTTTGACCTGGTCAACCACGCCCCTCAAGTCGCTCACCGACCAGCGGCTGATCGTATTGACTGCCTCATCCAACATTCCAGGGCTATGTTGCGCAATCGCGGTCCGCCACTTCTCCAGTTTGTCGAGCCAGTATTGCTCGTTGCGGTCCGCTTGTGTGCCCTGGGATGGAGAGCGCGCCGGCTCATCGCGGCCTGACAGCACTGTGCCGCCGGCTAAGACAACAATGAGGCTTGCGGCCAATGAGCAGGCTAGCCCACCAGTGAGGATAGTTCGCTGGGACGGGCCGCCGATACCCTTAGGATCGTTCGTGATCCGCGCTGCAACTCCTTCAGTCATTTGCCCTCCGGCAGAGCGGCTGCGACGCGGTAGCTGCGCGGACGGATAAGAAGGATTGGCTGCCGTTGTGCAGTTGCCCCTGCGGGAAAGTCCCATCCCTGCAGTTGCTGATGAAGAAAAATATGTCGACTGCGACGTGTGCGCCTCGACTGCAGACGTATTTTATACCTAAACCGTTTCGCTGGATACGCCCCTGCTCTAAGAGATCGGAGCGTTAAATCTCGAGGCCCGCTTAGTGCATGAATTCATAGATACTGTAATACAGGATCTGTCATCTATCATCGGTCATTTTCCAATTGTCATTGAATCCAGCCAGCTGCAAGTCATCAAAAATGGCCAATGACAAAGGGCAAAGAGCAAATGACAATTTCTCAGCGGCTTCCTTTGAGATAGGTGTCCAGCCAGGCTCGTTCGTGAAGCATCCGGTGCACCTGGTTCCAGTGGCCGGCAATTCCGTGCGGCTGGCCGGCGTACTGAATCATTTTTGCGGGCACGCCATTCTTCTTAAGGGCGAAGTACATCTGCTCCCCCTCTTCAAAGGGCACACGGTGATCCACTTCGCCGTGGATGAAGAGCGTCGCGGCCTTGACGCGGTTGGCGTACGTGAGCGGTGACTGGCGGATCATGATTTCACGCGCCTTCGGATCCCAAGGGGTGCCGTAAAACTCCGTTTCCTTGGTCCGGGCGATGTCGGCGAGGCCGTAGTCGCTGATCCAGTTGGAAATCCCGGCGCCCACGCAGGCGGCCGCGAAACGGTCCGGGTACTGCGTGATCAGCCAGTTGCTCATGAAGCCGCCGTAAGAGTGCCCGATGGTGGCGACGCGGTTGGCGCCAACCGGATAATTCTTGACGGCATAGTCAATCCCGGCCATCACATCCTGCCCGTCTTTCGTGCCCCAGGATCCCCACGTAGCCCAGAGGAACTTCTCACCATAGCCGGTCGAGCTTCGAAAATTCACCTCGAGGACAAAATATCCGTTGGCCGCGAAGTACTGGCTCTTGAAATCGAATCCATATCCGACCGCGCTGTGCGGCCCGCCGTGATTGCTGACGATGAGCGGGTAGAGCCCGCCTTTCGGGCGGTAGCCGTACGGATAGAGGAGCCAGCCTTCGACCGGCGTGCCGTCCGCGCTCTTGAAGTTCAACCGCTCCGCGCGGCTGAATGCGACTTCGGCAACAAGCGGATCAAAGATGTGCGTAAGCTGCTTTCCCCCGGAGCCGTCGATATTGGCTATGAAGATCTCGGACGGAGCTTCAAAACGGCCGACGGTGTATGCCATCTTCGTCATGTTGCGATCGAAGGAAAGCCCGCCGATGCGCCGCTCTCCCCTGGTAACCTGCTCGACCGCGCCTCCAGCCGCGGGGACGCGGAAGAGATGCGTAGTGCCGCCCACGCCGCCCGTGAAGTAGACATACTTGCCGTCGGGGCTCCATTGCGGGCCAGCGGGGAGGTAGTCCCAATCTGCAGTGAGATTCCTCTCTTGGCCGCCGGCCGCAGGCATCACAATGAGATCCACGGGGCCGCCGTGGTCAAGCTTTTTGGCGATGACCATGTCGAGCGCAAAATCGCGCGTCGCCAGGATCAGGCGCCCATCGGGCGAGTAGCGCGCGTTTGCATAGGAATAAGCGGGATTCGAAGTGAGTGTCCGGGTGCGGCCGTCGAGCGTGACGGCCCAGACGTCGCTGCGTCCGTAGGCCCTTTCATTGCGGTATCCCGAGTCGGCGGTGAAAAGGAGTTCCGTGCCGTCTTTGTTCCACTGCAGGCCGGCAGGCCGGAGCCCCAGCCGCGTGAGCTGTTTCTCCGTTTTGTCGGCCGCGGTAAGAAAGACTTCCTGCGGCGGGGTCACGTTCGGATCCACACGATTCGGCACCGGCCAGGGCGCGCCGTCGCGCTTGTAATCCAGCCAGTCGATTTCGAATCCCTTGAAGCGCTCCTCATGCCTTCTGGCAAAATCGGATTCAAAGACGGGGTCGCGCTTCGCCGGAGGAGTGTTGCGCACCGCCGCGACCCACTTGCCGTCGGGGGACGTAGTCGGTGCTGCACCGCCGCCACGCCCGGCGCCGCCGCGGCCGCCGCCTCTTCCTCCGCCCGGCGCGGCGGCTGCGGTCTCTGTAATCTTGTCCGGCGCACCCGGATCAACGAGGTACGAGCGCCCGCCGGCGCTGAACCGAAGGCGATTGTCGTCGGTCCACTGCGGCCCACTCGAATCGGCGCCCTCGGCGCTCACCCGGCGTTCCGGGGACGACGCATCGGCAGCGACAAGCCAGACCTCGCTCCTGTTGCCGTTGGTCTCCTCGATGCGTGTGCCGACGGTAAACGCAACCCAGCGGCCGTCGGGAGAGAGTTCGGGAGATCCGATGGTCTTGATCCGGTAATAGTCCTCTATCGTGAGCGCGCGCCCCGCGCCGCGGGCCGCCGTACCCTGTCGCGACATCGGCACAGACCGGGCTGGGGAAAACCCGATTCCCGCGGCGGCGACGGCACAGAGCAGTATCGCAGACCTCCAGGAGCGAAGACGCACATTCGTTAGTAGACCCATCCTATTAGGCACGGCGAGACTCCTTTCAGGGTGCAGCCGGCGGACTGCGGCGGTGGCGCCGTGGCACGACTGCCGCGGCGGGACATCGCCGCTCCCACACCTGGCGCATGGTTTGATATGGCACGAATCGGCAGGCCTAAAATACCACCGATCGAAAGGCAGATCAGCCTGATTGTGATGGCATGAATCGCTGAGTCCAGGCCCACACAGGCAGCAAGTGTTATTTCCCGGGATGCGGCTTCGTCGCCCGAATGAATGCGCTTGCCGCCGAAGGTGTTTCTGCCCTTCATGCCATCAGAAGCGCGCCCTGCTCTTTGCCGAGCACGTCGACGAAGACCTTTGGGGCGATCTCCCCGTACGCCAGTACCTCGTCACGATTCCCAAAATGCTGTGCCTCTGCTTCAAGTACGACCGCAAGCTGCTCGGCCTGTTGAGCCAGTGTTTCTACGCCTCGGTCAAGGAGCTCTTTCAGGATGCAGCCGGCGATCGCCGCTCGCTGCCCGGCATGATCGCCTCGCTGCAGTGCTACGGTGACGATCCCACACGGTTTCATCCTCATCTTCATAGTCTGACGGCCTTGTCTCCCCGGAAGGCTCGTTTGTCCCCGTCTCGTACCCGGATCCGGTCCGTATCATGGAGCTGTTCCGTCACAAGCTCGTCAAGGCGCTGCTCGCGCGGGAAAAGATCGCGCCGCGCCTGGTCGAGATTATGCAGAATTGGCTCCATCCGGGCTTTTCTGTGGGACCGGCCCGAGCGTCCGCCGCCGCGCCCCGCCGGGCGAGCGATCCAATACGATGAGCAGATCGCCGGACGCGGCCGGCTGAGGCGGTCCCGGGCTCATGTGCTTTCAAGACGGCCGCCCTTGCCTTGAGTGTGCCCGAAATCAGCGCGGGCCCGGGGAGGGGGAGCGGGTCGGGACGTCCCGACCCGCTCCCCCTCCCCGTCTCCCCTCCTGGGGCCCCCTTTCAAGGACGCGGCAGCTGCCTCCCATCCGAAATCGGGGATATTTTCGAGACGCTTCCAGGCCAGGTGCACCATCCCCACCGACCCGCTCCAAAACAACTCCCTATCATTTAGATCCGGAGGGAAATGCGGGCATCCTGACTTCTTCGCTTACAGGTGGCACGATCGGGATGGCATGGCCGGTACTGACGCCGGGCATGCCCAATGAATTGGATGGTCATTGATTTCGATTTTTGACATCCGTCTTTTCGGATTGCGGGCGACCTGCCGGTCGCCTCTACTTTGTGGCGACGGTAAGAAGGAACTGCCGGTCGCACCTGCGGGGAGAATTCTGCATTGGCTCCAATCCGACTCGTGATATTCTGACCCGCACAGCACGAAGGCCATGGTTAATGACTCAATCTGCGAATTTTTTACGGAGGCACATATGGGCGCAGGCAAGGTTCGCAATTCACGTCGCAATTTCCTGAAAGCTGTGCCGGTAGCGGTGGCCGGCGCGGTGGCGCCGAAAGCGTGGGCGCAGGGACAGGCCCCGCAAAATGCCGGGCCGGTGACCGCTGACACGATCAAGGCGGCCGAGGTTCTCGACGGCGTCAAATTCACGCCCGAGGAAGAAACGGCAGCAGTTCGCGGCGCGAATTCAAACCTCAACAACTACAACCGCCTTCGCCAGCTCAACATTCCTCAGGACACCGAGCCGGCCTACGTGTTCAAGCCTTCGCTCCCGGGCAAAGAAACGAAGGGCCCGGCGACGCCCGGCGCGGCGATCAAATACTCCAAACCGACGCAAGCGTTGAAGCGCCCGGCCAATCTCGAGGACGTCGCGTTCTGGCCGGTCACGAGGCTGGCCACGCTCATCGAACGCAAGCTGGTCACGTCGACCGAGCTTACCAACATGTATTTGTCGCGCCTGAAGAAGTATCAGCCGATTCTCAATTTCTATGTGACGCTCACCGAGGACCTTGCCCTCAAACAGGCTGCCGAAGCCGACCGCGCCATCGCCGCCGGCAAATATAAAGGCCCGCTCCACGGCATTCCCTGGGGCGCGAAAGACCTGTTCGCCACCAAAGGCATCAAGACTACCTGGGGGGGCGAACCGTATGTCGATCAGGTTTTCGATTATGACGCCACCATCGTCGAGAGGCTGCGGGATGCGGGGGCCGTGCTGGTCGCGAAGCTGACACTCGGCGCGCTCGCGCAGGGCGACCAGTGGTTCGGCGGCCGAACGAACAACCCGTGGCAGCCCGATCCCAGGAAGGCCTCGTCGGGATCGAGCGGATCGTCGGCCGGGCCGGGATCGGCGACCGCCGCCGGGTGCGTCGGGTTCGGCATCGGCACCGAGACCCGCGGTTCCATCATGTCGCCCACATCGGTGAACGGCGTCGTCGGACTGCGCCCGACGTACGGCCGCATCAGCCGTTACGGCGCGATGGCGCTGTCGACGACAATGGACAAGGTCGGCCCCCTGTGCCGGTACGTCGAGGACTGCGTCGTCGTATTCAACTCCATCTACGGGCCGGACAAGCGTGACGGCAGCGTTGCCGACGCCGCGTTCCGGTGGGATCCGCTCGCGCCGCTTTCGGGCTACACGATCGCGTATGCGAAGACCGCGTTCGAGAACGCCGGCCAGCGTGGCGGCGGTCGCGGACCGGCAGCCGCTGCGCCCGCTGGGGCTGCGGCCGGCGCGGGTGCAGCAGCGGGCGCGGCAGGTGCGGCTGGAGTTGCGGCTGGAGCGCGCGGGGACGCCGCCGCGCGGGGCGGACGCGGCGCAATGACGCCGGAGGCACAGGCGGCACAAGCCGCACAGGGTGCCGAGATCAAGAAAATGTACGACGATGTTCTCGAGGTCTACCGCAAGCTCGGCGCGAAGCTCGTGCCCATCGACGTGCCGCCCGAAATCAACCAGATTTCCAATGCGATCGGCTTCATCCTCGAGACCGAGTCGGGCGCCTCGTTCGACGCCGCCACTCGATCAGGCGACATCAATAAGCTCATGGCACCCGCGACGTCCCGCAGCTCCTGGCCGAACACATTCCGCCAGGCGCGGCTCGTGCCGGCGGTCGAATACATCCAGGCGATGCGCGCGCGCACGCTCCTCCTGCGGCTGTTCGACGACTTCATGTCGAAGTACGACGCGCTCCTCGAACCCGGCACGGGCGGCACCCTCGGCGCGACGAATCTCACCGGGCATCCGGCGATCGCGCTGAAGTGCGGCTTCATCGGCGGCCTGCCGCGACCTCTCATGCTGACCGGACGGCTGTACGAAGAAGCGACGATCTGCCGCATCGCCCTGGCATTCGAGCAGGCGACCGAATGGAAGGACCGCCACCCGTCATTAACCGCGTAGCAGTCGTCGGGATCGGGATAATCGGGGACAGGCACGAAACCGATCGCACGCAACTGAACGCGCAACGGCAGACAGCGCTATGCCCGAAGCCGGCCAGACATTCATAGCGATGGAGCTGCCTCCCCTGGTGATTTCAGCGAGGCCGGAACGGATTGCAGACTCGAACCGGGCCGTATTGTTGGCCATGATTGAGGTCCTCGCTGTACAGGATTTTGGCGCCCAGAATCTCAGCGGCAGTTAGAATGGCGGCGTCCCAGTATGCGAGCCTATGACGCACGCTCGTCTCGATGGCAATCTTGACGAATCCCGAATCGACCGGGAGACACGGGAAAGATTCCAGTTGCTCAATCCATTCCATCGCCGCCACTGGAGACAATGGAACCTGGATTTTCCGTACCACCGTCACATAAAATTCCTGCAGCACTTGAGCGGACAGACCGAAATTCTCGTTTTCGATCAAATCCAGCGCGCGCTTGCGCTTCGGCAGCTCCGGGCCAAAGCCCGCGGCCGCGTATACCAGGATGTTCGTATCCAGGAAAGAGTCAACGGTCATGCAGGCTCTCACGCTTCCAGGAGAGGCTTCCAATGCGCCCCTTGGATTTCTTGCTCAGTTCTCGAATCCGCCGGCGCGCAGCGCGCGCGCGATCTTCGCTCTTGGCGATGCCAGTAAGAAACTCGCGGACCAGGCCGTTCACCGAGGATTCGCGCTCAGCTGCATAGCGCCGCACCGTCGCCAACACTTGTTCGTCGATACTTAAAGTGATGTTCTTCATGACACACAGTATATGTGTAACTGTGTTGAGGGTCAAGAACCGTCAAGCTCCTGCCACAGTACTTGGCATCCAATACCGGCCTGAACCAACGCGGCGGTGGTTGTGGATGAACGTACCCCAACGCTCGTCAGAAGCGCACCCTGAGTTCGCCGGAGATCTGGCGCTTGAGGATGTCGCCCCACACGTGGTTTTGGATCGGCGAGTTGGCCACGTTGGACACTTTCAACATGGTCATGTATTTGCCGGCGCGCCAACTTATACCGCCGCTGGCGTTGACCACGGTGTAGGCCTTGGTAGGACCGCTGTAAATCGTGTTAATCACGTCATTCCAATAGGCGCTGCCCACATAGCCGACAGACACACGGCCCAGATGGCGCTTATAGTCCAGGTTCAGGCCTGCGTTGAAGCGGTGCGCGGGCTGGAGGTTGATGCCCCAAAGGCCGATTTCGTTTGCCACCGGCTTGGCTTGCCACGAATAGTTGGCTGAACCGCCGAGGTAGCGATTGAGACGCACGTCGGCGCTGAGCTCGAGTCCCTTGTTTCTGACCTTGCCGGCGTTCTGGGTGGCAATGAGCGCCGGCAAACCCTTGCCGGGCCCCATGGCATTGGCGGCAATCAGTGCGTCCAGCACAAACGGAGGCAGCGGCCAGCCCGGCGGCGGGTTGTCCGATGCGTACGAAACGGTCTGCAACCAGTAAAAATCGCCCTTGCTGTCGTTGACGTAGAACGCGGCGCCAAGGCTGGCCCGGCCCCGGGCCACCATTGCGGTGTAGCCGACCTCGTAGGCATTGAGCGACTGTTCCTTGAGGTCCCCGTTGCCCGACACACGCAGCGGGAAACTAAAATAGTTGCCCGCGAGCTGCGGGTCGATCAGGCCGAGGTCGATCCCGGACATCCCGGTGTCCTGAAAGTAGTTAAGCTGGGTCCACGGAGCAACGTACGCCCGATTGTACGAGATGCGGAAGGTCTGGCCCGCTGTCGGCTTGATCATGAATGTCGTGCGGGGTGATAGGATTGCGCCCTTCAGATTATCGAACTTGTCGATACGCACCCCGGTGACCCAGCGGAAGTGATCGGAGAGGAGGATCTCGTCCTGGAAATAGGCGCCCCCTTCATCGTGCCGTCTGACTCCCGGCATCTGCGGTGCTTTGACCTCCATGTGGCGGAAACTGCCGCCGTAGCTGATCAGATGTTTCGCCCCCAGCATGCGGGAGTTCCCGAACTCGACGTGGTAAATCTGGGCTCTGGGCTGCCATCGTAACGGTTGTCCGGCGGGGTCGACAAACAGTAAATAAGTATCCCTGGCGCTGAAAGTATTGACATAGCCCGTGACCCTCAGTGCGCCACGGACGTAATCCGCCTTTCCGTAACCGGCTTTGTCGCTGGCGTCGGCCTTGCTGGGACCCATACCGGAATAATAAATCCCGCTGCCTGCGGCATAGCCGCCCGCGAATGTATAGTGCTGCTTCCCATCTGGCAGGTCATGATCGAGCCGCACGTTCAACTTCGACTGAGTCGCGCCCGCGTTTGGATACGGGGGATAGGGTGTCAGATAGGGATTCGGGATGGCGCCCTGCGGCTGAGCGAACGCATCCTGTGTGGAGGCGCCGGCGGTGATCTTGAATGCCCAGCGATCGTTCAAGGCCTGGGCGTGCGCGGCACTCAAGTAATATTGAGAGCCTCTGTTGCTGTCGGCGGCCCCGCCCGAACGGTCGAATGTCCCCATTCCAAGTGAGAGCGTCGTCCCGAGCATCTCGCGCGGCCGTTTGGTGACGATATTGACGACACCGTTCAAGGCATAGGTGCCCCAAACCGCCGACGCCGGCCCGCGGATTACCTCAACCTGATCGATTTCGTCGAGGCCTGTCGGCACGAATTCCCAGTCGGCAGCGCCGAGATAATCGATATAGATCGTGCGCCCGTCGATCAGCACGAGCTGGGAGCTAGGCAGCACTCCGCTCGCGGAGCGGCTGGTGACGGAGAATTGGCGCGCTGATGCCTGTATGACGTTCATCCCGGGCACGGAGCGCAGCACCTCCGCCACGTTTTTGGACGGCGAGTCCCGCATCGTCTCCTGCGGGATGACCGTCGCCGCGGCGGGCGCGTTCACAACTTCCTCCTCGAACTTCGAGGCCGTGACTACGACCTCGTTTCTGAGGCCGATCTCCAAGGTAAAATTCACCGGCGCCTGGGCGCCGGCGTCCACCGATATTTCCTTCACGGTGGCTGTCAGAAAACCGGGCGCGTTCACGGTGACTGCGTAGTTCCCGCTTGGGACGGCAGGAATGGTCCAGACGCCAGTTTCGTTTGCGACGGCTCTGAATTCGGATCCTGTCCGGGCATTCTTCGCCTTGACTTCCGCTCCCGGGACTACCGCACCGGATGGATCTTTCACCGTGCCTGTCAAGCCTCCGGTCGTCGGCGCCTGAGCTGCGGCGATCGACGCAAAAAACAGAATCAGGGGCAGAGAGAAGAGAGCGGGCTTTGCCACTGCTCGAACCATGCGATCCTCCCGTTTCACGTCCATAACTGTGGGACATTCAGAGTGAATCTGCCACGGCTGCAGCATGCTCAGATGCGATGGAGCCAGTCTATCACGAATGGCGTTCAATTAGTTCCTGTCACGACATTTGCAGGCCATATCGAAAAACCGGATGAAGAGCCTGGACCTGGACTTGGACCTCGGCGTGGACATGGACGGTCTTGTCCGGCGTAGACTTACCAGACGTAGCACATACCAGATCGCCCCCTTATCCGTTCATGTCCACGTCCAGGTCGAAGTCCAGGAGGGGAAATAAGCAATCTCGCGAAGAACCGTTTAATTACCATTCGTGCCGGTCATTGATATTCGCATAGTCCTCGAGGGTGGTGCGGCCGAAGATGGGCCGGCCGCCGAGGGAGGTGCGGAAGGCGTAAAGCGTCAAGGCGAGCAAGAGGCCAAGTCCGATAAGCCCAATCCCTGAATACCAGGCTGACGGGTGCATGGTAATTGGAAAGCCGAATAGTATAGATGCAAATAGGTATGCCGCCGCGAGTGCCACGACGCCAAAACGCAACTGAATGAACACGTAAACGGAGAAAAGCAGCACCATGAAGATCAGTTCGATCGGCAACGAGTTCCAGCCGGCACCATTCAAGGCCATAAATATCGCGATATACCCGACTGCTGCCCCCCACGTTCTCTTAAGCAGGAGCCGGAGCAGAAAAAGAGCGAACAGAGAAATAAAAGCAAATATCAAGCAATGGATCACCAGGCCTGAGAGGCCGGCGATGATTGCATGAACGCCAGACAAGAGATATAGCGTCCCCATTCCGAGACCGGCCCAGGGCTGCACCTGTGGGGCGCCGAACCATGCTGCAACAGGGTATCTGAGATAATTGAGCATCACCCATACGACGCCCGCCACACAACCGGCCAGCAGGTCACGGCCGACCAGAGGATCCCTAAGGCTCCCCGCAAGAAGACGGTTCCAGGCAACCAGCGCACCGGGCCACCGGCGCCGGATGAATGGCTCCAGGGCAATATACACAAGCCAGAGCGCGCCGCTCCAGAACAGAGCATCCCCGGCGGACATGACGAACCGGCTTAGCTCTCCAGCCGTCGGCACATGATGTTCGGCAAAGACCCACGCGATTTCGGTCATGACGAAGGCAAACCACGCCAGGCGAACGGCCCCGCGCCGGTCGCCACGACCCATGCACAGGTTGCGCCGGGCCAGCAGCACGCCCCCCACAAGACACACGAGAAAAAAGCAGACAAAGAATATTGTTATACTGGGAGTGCTTCCCACAGATCCCGATGAAAGGATTCGGCGGGCCGAAGGGTCGTCCCAGGAGGGTGCGATCAGGCGCCACGAAACAGGCCGGCCATGGCGCGCAGCCGCTTCAATGCGTATCGACTCCTGGGGAAGATCCGGCAGCACTCCCGTCCACGCGGCGCGCGCATCCGCGTATACCGGCGGAGTCATCTTAGGTGCTTCCGGCGTGAATTGCGCGGGGTCGATGCCGGCCGCCCCAAAAAGCGCAGCCCAGTCGGGCGGCTGCGACCCGTCGGGCAATGTGTCCGCTTCCCGGGGGATCACGCGCAGATGAGTCAGGTTGCCGCGCGAATCCAGCCAGACCACCGCCTCACCAGGAAGCATGGGAGGATCTATGAAATCGACTCCACCCCGGACATTTTCAGACTTGATCTGCCCAGGGCTCCAATGTTCAAGGTAGGTCGGGGACTGTCGGTACCAGAATTGGATCGTGAATGCAGGCGGATGGTCCCAGGGCTTGGCCGACGAATCCGGCTTCTGCGGATTGTAAAACTGAGCGTTCGATTCAAAGCCGTATGCGCTGTCAACGAGGGGTTCTGTGTAACCGGCAATCTTCAGAATGTCTCGAGCCCGCTCGACGAGTACTTCCGGCGGCTTGTCTACCGGCACGCGCTGAAAGAGCAGGGCTTGCCGGCCCAGCAATACTGCCGCGCCGATGCCCACGATCACGAAGGCCAGGCAGGACCAGGCTACCCAAGGGCGGAGTCCTTCCGTGCTTCCCGACGCTGCTACCATCTCTGGAGATGGCGTCTCGCCCGCGGCCAGCGCCGCTGCGAGCGGATCACCGCCGGGGAGCGCGGCCGCCACCTGCACGGCCGAACCCGGGCGCTGGCGCGGATCTATCTCGATGCAGCGCAGGATGACCCGCTCAACGATTGGATCGATATCGCTGGTAATCTCCGAGGGAGCAGCCGGCGGCGCGCCCTCCTTCTTCGCCCGCAGCTCCGCCAATGACTTCGCATCGAAGGCGCGCCGGCCCGTGTACAGCTCATAGAGCACGAGGCCCAGAGCGTAGATGTCGCTTTGCACCGAGGCGCCCTTGCCTGCGAACTGCTCCGGCGCCATGTAGGCAGGCGTGCCCGAGACGTCCCCGGCCGGGACCTCTTCCCCTGCCGCCACGGCCAGGCCGAAGTCGGTGATGCGCACGTGGCCGCGGCCGTCGATCATCACGTTCGCCGGCTTCAGGTCCCGATGCAGGACCCCCTTGTTGTGCGCCGCCGCCAGCCCAGCGCACAATTGCCGGGCGACGTCGAGCGCCTTCGTCCCGTGCAGGTTGCCGATGCGCTTCAAGAGCGACGCGAGGTCCTCGCCGTCGATGTACTCCATGGTGAGGAAATGCCGGCCGTCGAGTTCGGAGATATCGTAGACGCGGCAGATGTTAGGATGCGAGACCTGCCGGGCGATGCGCACCTCGGCATAAAAGCGCTCGCGCCGGACGGGATCGTCGACCAATCCCTTGGGTAGGAACTTCAGCGCCACCGGCTGCCCCAGCTTCAGATCGTCGGCGCGGTAGACCTCGCCCATGCCGCCGCGCCCGAGCAACCCGATGATGCGGTACCGGCCGGAGAGAACCATGCCGGGGGTGAATCCGCCGGCGGGCATGGGGCCGGAGGAAATCAGGCGGCCGACCGGAGATGAAATCATCGGCGCCCCCGCATCGGCCGCGGGCGTGGAAGGCGAGTCTGCCTTTCCAGTAGGCATTTGCGAAGGTGAGCTCAGGGGCGCGCCGCAGGATGGACAGAATCTATGAGACGGCGATAACGCCCCGCCACAGGACGGGCACCTCATCGAGGTTCTCCGTTCCAGGTCCATACTCATGAGTTGGAAGCAGCAAGGCTACGGCACCCATATTCCTGGCCGCCCGCATGAAAGTCAACAGGTTTGAGCTTGCAGGTTTTCGGCAGGAACTGTCACTCGTCTGCGCGGCTTCCACTCGCAATCATCCGCATTTATGCACGATCTACCACTTCGACGGGTCCCGAGGCCGGACTCTGAGGCAGCTCATCGCTTCGCGGGTGAGCGGCCGGTCGCCCCTACCCATTGACGAATTTCTGGAGCCGGCCGAAGTAAAGTTCGGTTTCGTATTCGACGCGCACGATGCCGCCATTTTCATGGCGTGAAAAAATGCGTTCGAGTTCCGCCATCATGGGCTCGAAGTTCGGGTGGCCCGGCAGCGGGGCATACGAGGCAGAAAGCAGATTACCTTTGAGACTTTCGAAATCGAGATCCCGGGCGTTGGGGAATGTGCGCTTTTGCAGGAGAGGCGAGAAGCCGCGCAACGACTCTGCCGTGACGTTGCGGTGATCGACCTGCCGGTAATCGAGGGCGAAGGTTTGCAGCAGCCGTTCATAATCGCGGAAAAAAGGAGAGCTGTCCGTCTTGCGGGTGTTCCACACCAGCGCGACCCATCCTGGAGACTTCAGAATCCTGAGGAATTCCGCCCGCGTCCGCTCCTGGTCGAACCAATGGAAAGCCTGTCCGGCAACGATCAGATCCACCGAGTCCGCAGGCAGCGAGGTTGCTTCTGCGGCTGCCTTGATGCTGATGAAACCGGCGTGCCCGCGTAACCGCTTCTCTGCGGCCGCGCGCATCTCGTCATTGGGTTCTACGGCGTACACGACATTCCCGCACTTCAAGAACTTAGCGGACAGAATGCCTGTCCCCGAACCGACATCGGCAATCACCCAGGCGGGCGTGAGTCCCGCTTCCTTGACGAGGCAGTCCAGGATCTCATCCGGATAATCAGGCCGGTAGCGCACATAATTGTCGACCCGATTGGAAAAGCGCGCTGCCGGGTTTCGATCCGGCGCCGCTGCCGTTTCCGTGGCAGCGGGTATCGGCACAGTGCGATTTCGTTCCCGAGCCGCCCTTTTGAGTTCCTCGAGATCGTCCAGGCTGCGGGGCCAGTCGTTTCTCAACAGGCGTGAGAGACCGCGATCAGCCAATAACCTGCCGCCCGTCTGACAATTCGGACAGTAATTGGTCTCGTTTTCCGCGTATACGATCCTTTGGACCGGTGCGCCGCAATTCGGGCAGGGCTTTTGATAACGGCCATGCACCGCCATTCCCGTCTGGAAGGCGGTAACCTTCTCCGGAAATACGGATCCGGTTTCGCGGCGCAACCGGTCGATCCATGACCGCAGCGTTTCCTGTACGGCCTGATGGAGCCGCGCGACTTCATCGTCATCAAGCTGATCGGTGCGTTTCAGCGGGGAAAGGCGGGCGCGATGCAGGATCTCGTCCGAATAGGCGTTGCCGATGCCGCTGAAGATGCGGGGATCGGTCAGCGCGCGCTTGAGGGTGTGATTTTCTCTCAGGAGGGCGGGTGATAGGTGCGCACCAGAAACGGACTGGCCACACGTATCATCTCGATGCGCTGGCCCAACACACGCGCGTGGAGGTGTTCGAGATAGATGAGGATATCCGGGAGTTCAGGCATGATCGAAGGCCGCCGGCCGATGTTTCACCGCACATTATATTAACCGGAAGCCAGATCGTGATTCATGTTTTTCAACCGTTCCCATGGCTGGGCGGATGTGGTGACCCCAGCCATCTTTCCGGACCTAATTTGGACAAGCCTGATTCGATGCCGGCTCGTCGGGCCTGGATTGACGCGGTGACCCCAATATTTCAGACCTATTGTGGACAAGCCTGATTCAATGCCGGCCTTTCAGGCCTGATCACGGCGCGAACGTCAGCTGTCGGGCGACCCGCTCGATCGTTCCTGCAATGGGCTTCTAAGGCTGGCGAGATCGTTGGTCTATGAAAGGCTACCCTTCTCGATACCGCAGGTGCACGGTCGGCCGCGCACCTGCGGTTCTTGTTAGACCGTGATCGGGTGGGTCTGCCTTCGCGGGCAGGAGGGCAGGGCCATTTCGTTCTCAAAATCCGGGGCACATGCGTCCATACATTCGTCCGGATTGCAGCAGGTCTGGCATAGCCGCTTGAACGCCTGGACTCCCGATAATCTGACATCGGGGGCAAGAAATCCCGCCTTCACCTGCTCCGAGCGCAAGAGATCCGTGCTGAGGTACTTCTTGTTGTCGTCGGAGAAAATCGTGACCACGACGGCATCCCTGCCGAGGTCGTTCTGGATCTTGAGGGCTCCCAGGAAATTGGCCCCGGAGGAGATCCCGACTCCGAGCCCGAGCTAGTCGATGCCGCCGCCTCGTTCATCGGGATGTGGGTGGTGATGATGGCGGCCATGATGCTGCCGTCGCTCGTGGACCCGGTTGATCAAGAAAGTGTACGAAGCGGACCCGCTGGTCTGCCCCCGCTGCTCCGGCGCCCTTAAGATCATCAGCCTGATCGGCGACGGCCCGGTGATTGAAAGGATCCTGCGCCACCTGAAGCTGTGGCACCGGCCCGAGCGTCCGCCGCCGCGCCCCGCCGGGCGAGCGATC
>JAIQGI010000068.1 GCA_020072565.1 Terriglobia bacterium | reverse complement strand
TTAGCAGCCTCCGGATCAGGAGAAGTAGGGGGCGGCGGTCGATGCTGCTGCAATTGGCGGGGGTCTCGTCGGCAGGCCCAGGCAATCAAGAATCCTATGGATGGCTTCGGGCGGATTGATCGCTGCAAGGATGCGCATGGGCGCACAGCGAACATCGACGAGATCGTGCAAGCGCTCTGGGGGTTCGCCGGGGAATGCTCCGAAGAGGGCCATTTCGGCGCCGCCTCTGGCTATTGTAAAAAAATCCTTGCCCTCGTGGATTTGCCTGGCGCATAAGCCGAGTGCCTGTTGGCCGTGGGTCAGGCGCGAGAGCGTCCGGGAGACCGAAAAGCTGCACTGAAAGGCTATTCCAGGGCGTTCGAGATCTCGCAGGAACCGGGCCCTGCTTGGCATTTCCTCAACAACAACTGCATGTACTGTCTCAATGCCGAGGGCTATTATCGTGAAGCCCAGATGCGCTGCTCCTTATCGCCCAATCCCGCTTTCGTTCCTGAGAAGGGTTTGCACTGCACCCCTATAGTGAGACAAGGAAATCAGGGACAGGAAAATTGGATTTTACCGGGGGCAGGGGGCGTGGGGGAAGAAGGCAGCCAGCACCCTTTCCCACCAGCAGTGTAGAGTTCCCCGCTTCTGATTTCATCAAGGCTTCCTCGTGTTCTACAGGTGATTGGTAGCCGAGCGCCGAATGCAAACGCCGGCGATTGTACGCGTTTTCGAGAAACTCGGCGATCGATTGGCACAGCTGATCGAGATCTCGATAACTGCTGCCGTTGATCTCTTCCTGTTTCAGCGTTTTCATGAACGACTCTGCCTTATATCCTTTTAATTCTCATAAACGGGTGACGTCCCCAATTTCCCCCACCTTGGCGCTCTTCGCGGCAACGCAATCCAGCGTGACTCTGCGATCGCAGAACTGCGCGTTGCGCTCCACCTTCCGTCATCAGTTATCTATTTTTTTGTCGTAGGTGGCCCCGACCATTGGACCCTTGCAATAAGACCGTACGATATCATCTCCAATTCCCAATCTAACTTGGCTTCGGCGGGACTCCACGAATGAGTCATGGTAATCCCTCCGCTACGTTTTGCCGTAACGGACGTCTCCGTAACATCAAACCAATACCCGTTCGGAACCGTCGATTTAGTTTCAAAAAAACCGCTACTGATAAGGAAGCGCGCGAGGCGGTCGAAATCATGGGTCTTACCTCGTTGGTACTCGTAATACACTTCTCTGGTCTGCCTCCCATCTTTTTCACGGCACAGTTTACGTTCGCGTCGAACATTCCCATCGGCAGACATCCATACACGGAAGGCACCACAGAGAACAGAAGGGTTGTTTACATCCACCACTATTTCTTCGACATCGTGAATGAGTGAAGAAGGTACGATATACAGCTGCCCTCGATCATATTTTTGAAGTAGATCATCCGGAAAAGGCCCCTTGACAGCATTGCCTAAGATCACTAAACTCTTCAAATTCTTTAGGGCGGTTACCTCTGGAGGTATTTGTCCTTTGAGACCGTTGTCACTCAGCTGCAAATCTGTCACAGTATACGTGGTCGGTATTTGTCGGCTGCTTTCTCTTGCGCAGACAACCCCATACCAGCCGCACTCCGTGCCTATAGGGCCAAGCCATCCATCTCGCCGCACCCAAGTATTTCCTCCAGTTTTCTCGTACAGTGTCTCCAATGCCTTTCGCTCATCGCCACTTATCATTCGAATCTGAGCAGCCGGCTCTCTCTGCATTGTAGAGATAAGCAGTAACGCAATGACCCATTGGATAGGAACAATCATAGATGTTCGCCTCACCCTCGCCGCTGTGCGCTATCTCTTCTCGCCTGGTCCGCTACCGTGATAGCACGTTTCTCCGCTTCCCCAGCTGTTTCTTTACAATCCTCTTCTGAACCAGAAACAAATTTTGCGAATCCTTGGAACAGGTTGCGGAGTGCATTGACAAGATCATCGACGTGTCTCTGCTCATGCCGTAAGGCACTCGCCGTGTCCGTTATGCTATGGTCTTGGGGATCTCTTCCTTTGTACGGGAATGGGCCCTTAGCCACATAAATATTTCCAGTAAGACTGATAGTATAGTTGGCTGTCCACATTGAAGCGCTATTTTGCACGCAAACGAAGTCCGGCCTATAATCGACTCTTTCACAGCCACCTGCTGTTAGTACTGGTCCACAGGAGGCGTCGATGTCGTCCATGTATTTGATATTTTCAGCTGGAAGTTCAAAGATGGCAACGAAGCCCTGGTTGGCACCGCCATGACCATAATCCTCATCACTTGGACCGCCTCTCCCGCGATCCCAAATATCTCCCCCCATAAGTGGAGGTGCTGTGGCAAGCTCGCGCCATGAATCTATATAAAAATCAACGGCCGATACGATGGCATCGACGATCTTTCCGAGGAAACTCACAATGGCGCTAAGCCAGCTCCTTCCATCCGGATCTACCATATTCACCGGGTCGTTTGTGACGTAAGTATACTTGTTCAGCGATGGCGGATCGTAGATGCGCGCCGTGAGCTGGTCCGGGGAGATCCAGCGCGTAGAGGAAGTGTCAAGCGAGCTGCCGTCGTAGTACCTGGCACCAAAGTAGTCCAGGCCGCCATCTCTGCTCTTGCCTTCATACATATAGCCCGTCGGTGGCGTATCGAATGTATAGCCCCGATATTGCATACCATAGGGCAAAAAGTCCGCCGTCTCAACCAGCGTCCAGTTGTACTGCCAGTTCGATTCAGGCAGATGCACCTTCAAAACCGACCTCGTGTTCCCCAGGTGATCCTTGAACAGCAGCCGGAAGTGGTCGTCCTGCTGATGAATCGCCACCATCTGGCCATTGAAATAGATGTAATTGTTCCAGGTCGACTCCGTTATCCTGTCTTCCATCAGCAATTGGCCCGTATAGGAATAAACGTAGTTTAGCACAGATCCATCATTTGTGCGGAACCGGCGCCCGTTGGCGTCATACAGGTAGGCTGCCCCTTGAAAGGTCAAAACCAAGATTTTTTCGGTTTCGCATGGTGAGCCATGTCGTGCTCACCCGAGATTTCCAACCAGCTTCCATTGGATCGTACCTGCCAGCCGCATCCAACGGTTATAGGTTGGCGCGGCCTGGACCGGCATGCGCCGAAATCGCAGGGATTCCGAAGACCCAGTGGCGGGCAACCTGATAGTGCTGCGGAGCCCATGAGCGTCACGCCCATCCTTGCGGCAACGCTTTCCTTTGCTTGAAAAAGCTGCTTCCGCTTATAATGGCCCCACCACATAGCATCTCACCCTTATGTGCCGAACCGGAGGCCCGCATGCCCAAGATCGGCCAGGGTTTCCATCCGCTTGATTATCCTCCTCTTTCAACCCTGAATCGAAATTATAGGCCGTGCCGCAGATCTGCTTCTTGTCACGCTCAGGCTCACTTGCCGATCGTCGTTTGTGCTCTCCTGAAATGTTCTCATAGCTTTCGTCATACAGGCGGTAGGGGCTCTCGCTTTATCAGCCGTTTACCATTGTGGTACTGGGACAGTGTCTTTTCTCACTAGAACCATCAAGAGAAGAGGGAGGATCTATGCAAATAGCAATGTTTTGCCTTGGGTTCGCACTCGTGATCGTCTCGATAATCGCCTTATTCAAGAAATTTTCGAGCGGTCAATTCACAATTAAGCTCCCGTTTTTCGAAATGTCTGGAGTTGGTGCTCCTGCTATCTTCCTCATCGTTGGTCTGGTGCTCATTTTTTCGGGAAGGGGGTGGAGCCAAAGTATCGGCCAAGTAGGTCAATTGACGCAGACCGTGGCCAAGACGGAAGCCGAAAAAAGTGAAATGACTGACGCTGCCGCTGGCCTTTATTCTGCTCTTAACCGACAGCGAGAAGTCAACCAATCGCTGATTAAGAGTATTCCCGGGCAAACCCTGAGTCAATTGCAACTGAAGCAACCAAGGCTCCTTAGCCAAGAACCGTTGAACCTACCTCCTAAGATTGAAGAGGTACTGCGAAAAAGGGCCATTCGCTAGGGAGGCATCTCCTATGGGTGCCCGCCAAAAAAGGCGACTGCCCTTGCTCTCGGAGCCTTGGCCCTTTCGGCTTGCTTCCGAGGCACAAAATCAAGGAAGCCTGTCTAACCGTTGGACCGTTAGCTCAGAGCAGATACCATCTCCGTGATAACAGGAAACAAACATGAATTTCATCGGGAGTAAAACATTCGCCGAGGGCCGACTTAGTGGTCCGGGGCCAGATCGTTCTGTGAGCGTCGGGGGATAGGGCGACCGCCCCGGCATTCTCAATTTCGGGCCACTGAGATTATCGGTGGAGCTTTCTCTTCATAGGCCCTAGACTGGCATGCCGCAGCAATTACAGAGGATTCCGACAGAATTGGGCTGGGTTCACAACCCGCTCAGCGGCATTTGGGACGACGCTTTTCCTTACTTGTAAAGACTGTTTCCACGTATAATGGCCTCACCACAAAGCTTTACACCCTGACGTGCGGTATCAGAGGGCTGTATGCCCGAGATCGGCCAGACCGCGCAGCTGAGCAATCCCAACCAATATTTCAATTGGAGTCGCAGCCATGAAGACCACATTCGCTGTAATACTGTGTGTTTTGCTCTTGCTGTTTTCCGCCTGTGCCCAGAAAGTCAATGACCCTGCTGATGTGCAGGCGATCAAGAAGTCAATGGGTGATTTCGAGAAGGCTCTCAATGCCGGGGATGCTGGTGCTGTTGCCGCGTTGATGACGGACAAGACCGTGTGGGCGGACGCGAATGTCCCTGTCATGGTCGGTGCGGAAGCAATCCGGTCACAATGGCAACCTTTTTTCGGCCAGTTCAGCATTGAGTTCAGCGGGCCGGTTGAGGATGTGCGTGTTACAGGTGAGGTTGCTGTAGCAAGAGGGACTTGGACGATGAAGGCCACACCAAAGGCGCAAGGCGAGACGGGCTTTAGTGACGGAGGGAGTTGGATGGTGGTTTTCGCTCGTCAGGGTGACGCATCCTGGAAATGGGACTGGCTGGTTGCCAACAGCAATAAGCCTCTGCCAGGCAGCACCGCGAGCGGCGAGGATGAGAAAGCCCTCTTTCAACTCGAAAGGGATTGGGCCGCTGCCAGTCTCAAGAAGGATACGGCGGCGCTCGAAAGGATGCTGGCTAACGAGTTCCAGGCAAACTACGCCACCTTCGTCGGCAACAAGAAACAGTTGCTCTCCGCTCTGAAGAGCGATACGTCCAAGACCGAGTCGATGGTGGTTAGCGATATGAAGGCTCTCGTTTTTGGTGACACGGCTATTGTGCTTGGCCTGTCGACCGAGAAGAGTTCGATAGCAGGCAAGGACACAAGCGGTCAATATCGTTTCACCGATGTGTTCGTGAAACGCGAAGGCCGGTGGCAGTGCGTGACCGGCTACTCGACCAAGGTGCAGTAGCTTCATGTTGGGGCCTGGGGATTATCGGTGGGGTCGGCTGTCGATGAGAAGGCCATTCCAAGCCACCTGTGGTGCATGAATGTTCCGCAGGCTTCCATTACATTCTCGCACCCTTGAAGGAGAAATCCATGAAACGAACTGTTGTTGCAGTCGGCTTGATACTATTGCTTTTTGCGGTTGCCGCCCAGGCACAAACCCCAGCCCCCAAGCCAAGACCGGAACTTAAGGAGTGGGATCTCTGGGTAGGAGATTGGACGCTGGTGGGGACAGCGAAGGACACTCGGGAGGAACCCGAGTACCAACTCGACTGGAGGATGCAGGGCCGTTGGATCTTGAACGGCTTTTTCGTTGAGATTCTTCATACATGGAAAGGCAAGGGCGCGGAATCGCGTAGTCTGGAAATTCTCTCCTACGATCCTGCTAAGAAAGTCCACACCTCCTACGGTTTCAGCGATGATGGCACGACTTGGATCATGACAGCGACCTTCAAGGATGGAGTCTCCATTGAAAACGGCATTGACACGAGCCGGGACGGGAAAACGACCAGATGGCGGAATACGTGGAGTGTTAGCCCTGATCGAGTGTCTGTCTCGGGAAAATCAGAAAAAGAACAGGACGGCACTTGGTGGACGGCCTTCACAGTCAAAGCCACCAAGGCCAAGCCCGCTCCGAAGAAGTAGCTCATAACTGACGGGTGAGATAAAGGCGGAGGGTCGACCTTGTCTAAGATCATCCCGCAGCATCGAGGCATCCAAGGGCCACTCCTCGGGGCGGCTCTTGCTGTTTATTCCCGATCCCAGCCTCAGCGGAAGACACGGACCAATGAGCTGTCGTGTTGCGTGCCCTGATCCGTTCCTTCCGCTGCCTTCGCAATGGGGCGGCAACCCTTTTCCTTTCCTGAAAAAGCCGCTTCCCCGTATAATGTCGCCACCACAAAGCATCTCACCTGACTTGCCGAACCGGAGGCCCGCATGCCCGAGATCGGCCAGACCATTTCACACTACCGAATTGTTGAGAAACTGGGTGGCACCCGGATAGGTGTCTTCTGTCCGAGACTCGGAGGAGAAGATGAACGTAACGAAGGCAATCGCAACTGTCGTGGGGCCGGCTTTAGGCTTCGGGGCCGCTGGAACTGTAATCGGAGTGTTGCTCGGGAAGGTCGCACCGGGCTTCTTCCGCCAGATGTTGCCCCTCCGCGACCCGGCTAATTTTAACCCGCAGGAACTGGGAATCGGCCTCGGGTTGACCAATGGCCTGGGCTGGGGCCTGGTCGTCGGGGTCCTGTTGGTTGCGATCATCGCGTGGAAGGAGACCCGCCTGGCTCGCAAGGAGGCACAAGACAGAGTGAACGCTTCAATCAACAGGTAGCGGGGTCTAGAACTCTCTTAGAGCGGAGAGGCCGGGAAGTCAACGTGATATCTCAAGAGCAAACCTGGGGACCCATTTCCCGGATTTTGCTTGTTCCCCCTTGCGATAGAAATCCTCCCTCAGGGCAGTGGGAGGGTGACCTGCGAAAAGGATCCGCGTTTTTCCATAATGGAAGCTTGAGGAGGCATCACCAATGGCGGGTTCAACTGACACGAGTGTCACCATTCTGGACCACATCGACAACATCATGGCACCGGGGAACGTGTTCCACGAACCCACCAACGAATACTGGGCCCTCATTTGCCTGCGTCATGGAATGGATTTCCTTTATCATCGGGCTGTGCACTGCGATCAGGCCGTCAAGCAACGAGTGAATCCGGATGGTAAGATGCGGTATTTCGGCGGCGGGAATGACCCATCATTCTATGGGATTTCAAAGACCCTTCTTACATGCGCGTTCCACTGGTACTCAATTTCCGCATGCCAATACGTACAGACTGTGGGTGCCATCGCATACAAACTTGACCATAGGCGTCCGCTTCCAGACTACTACCTCACGAAGGTCATCCCAGAGGTTTTCGCATTCCGGAACAAGGTTGCTGCCCATTTCGCGTGGTCAACAGAAAATAAGCGTGACAATGATGCGGAACGCCTTGCGAGCATCTTGCCACCACTTACGTTTATTGACGACTCGTTCTACGTGGGCGTAATGACCGTCGCCGTTCGGCACGGGGGCAAGGCGAGCGACTCTGAAGCAATCCAACCGTGGAGTCTTTGCAAGGTTCACGAGGCTCTGCGCGAACGATACTGGCCAGATGAGCACGCTCGGCAGGATCCGAATAACGACGAGCAGCCCAGGGTGGGATGACGGGTAAACGTCTACCGTCCCCATTGGCGACAATCTGAACGGCAAGTCGTAACTGCTTCTAATCAATCGACCTCCCTTCGATTGCCCTCTATCCGCGTCCCAAATCCGAGATTCAGGAGGATGGTTCGATTATTGCTCCAGAATCAGTAACTTGTGGTGCGGGTATCGATGAAAGAAATTACCATGCGCCTGACTGTCATCACCCTTTCGTTACTTGCCGTTCTGTTTTTCTGATCCTTGTTCCCTATCGATCGCGCCTCCGCCACCTATGCGACGATGACGTGATTCCCTGTTCTGGCAGGTCGGTCCTGATGGACGCTGCGGCTTCCACGGGTCCATCTGACGGGCGTTGACCGAGAGAGGTTGTCCAACCGTTGGACGGTCTTGTGGATTCGATTGTGCAGCCCGCCCTTCCAGCTTTAGCGCAACCGGCCTGCTGGAACAGGAACGGAGGAGGATTCGGACCCTAGACACCCAGGAGGCAGGTTGGCCAGGAGCACCCTTGCATGTCCCCAACTACGCCCTTAAGTGCGATCGTGACGATGAGCGCAGGGTTGAAGCTGCAAACCCTGATATTATGGGCATCGCCTGTGGCCTCGCCGCTATCTCCAGCACTACCGGCACCGCCAACGCCATCGAGGGTCCCATAGATTTCAAAGTGTTGGACTCTGGCGGTGCCTGGGGCACGTCGGGATAAAGCCTGGACGGGAATACAGCCGAAACTGCCGGGATTCCCACGAAACTGAGGGTGCCAGCCCAATCCTGGAAGCCGAATCAATGGACTTCACGCTGGAAAGGCACCAGAGTCGACGGCCCCAGGAAAGCAGGAGACTTTTGGTTTAGGGGTGTTTGTCAATTTTCGGGAATGTCAAGAGAATGCCATGACTTTGTCGTGAGGTGCAATAACCCTTGGCAACGAGTATCGCCGCGATAAAAGATGCATGTCTCGGCGTTAGCTTGTTCCCATACTTACCGGAATTGTTTTGAACCCACCAGCCCAGACCTCCTGTCGGCGGATCCGTCATCGAAAATCCACCTACGATTGTCTTGCCAGAAAACTCATTCAGCATTGCCTCAAAAAGGCTTGCACTGAAAGTGGCTTTCGTTCCCTTTCCCATCTCAACGCTTACACCCTCTGAGACCTCTCCTTCGCATGTAAATTTATATCCCTTGGAGAGGGTCCATGCTTCCCATTTCTTGCCCTGCTTCAGCTCATAGGGTTCTCCCTGGGGGGCTACTGAAATGGCAACCTCGGACGGCAGTTGGTGGCTTTCGTCCTCAACCATCATGCGGCGGAGTTCATCCTTCTGCATCTTTACGCTATCCGCCTCCTCGGCGGCAACCGCCCTGAGAAGGAGTTCAATACTGTCCAGCGTGCGGTATGCATTATCCCAACTGAACTCCTCCTGGTGCGCCAAGCTATGGCGCTTACCCCACAGCTCGCTCACCAATGTACGTTCGTTCTGAGTGAGCGTGTTGCTGAAAAGGTCATGCCAATGGTTCCACATGATCTCAAGTAGCGCGGCGGCATCAAGCTGGCCGCGATTGATCCTATCAGCCGTGTCCCGGTTGCGGACGCCCTCCGCAGCCTCTTGCAGCCAGCTATTTCCAAAGCGTTTCGTGAAGGTCTGCTCGACATAAGGCCGAAGCCCCTGTTTGAGTAATATCATAGCCGTGTTGACGTGATCATTGAGGGTTTTTTTCATGAGTTTCCCTGGGCCTCGGATGGGATCCATTTCTAGCTGCTCTTCGCCGCCTTTGATGTCGAGGTCGTGCTGAGGCGCTTATCCTGGCTCCTGTATCCTGTAACTTCGAGAGCCTCCCTTTACGAAGCGCCGTTATTGCCGCTCAACAGGTTGGCATGGGCTCGGTCGTATGCTCCTAGCACCATCTCTATGGAATATACCGGCAAGAATCGTTCTGTTAAAACCGGATTCTAACACAATGATGAGGGTGGATCATTCGGTTGCGCGAAATTGCTGTTGCTGGAAGTCCCTGTCCAACGTTGGATAGTCCTTTGAATTCGATGCTGCAAATCGGCGTACCCGTTTGGCGGCAACCGCTCTGTCTGGAACAGGGAACGGCGGAGGATTTGGACGCCAGAAGCCAAGGAGGGGATTGACCGGAGGCACCTTTGCAGGGGACCAACCCGGCCATCCGAAGCGATCGCGCCCATGAGCGGCGTCTTGAAGGGGACCATTCCCGGCATCATAAATATGCTCGGTGGCGCTGTCGCCATCAAGTTCGCCACCACCATCATCATCCCCCCTTCCGCAAGCATTATGGCCCCGGCAAAACTCGACCGATTCCTTCTTAACTCGCCGCAGCCAGTGCTGGAAGGTGGCGGAAGGACCATGGAATATAGTTGTAAAAGATCAAGCAGAATTTCGCCATAACGGCCCCGCCAATCGCCAGCCTGGGGAGGCATTATCAGAATGCGATATGGCCGGGAAAGTCGCCCAGCGCGACCGCCAAGTCGGTAGTGGGTCAGTTTGAGGTTCTTGGCACGAAAACTGCCAGTAAGGCAGGATTGGGTGTGAAATCTGGAACGTGGTCTAAGTCCTGCACATAGGAATGCAATATGTAAACCAGGCCCAATTCGGCCCTTTTTGCTAGCTGGGTGCCATCATAACTCAAAGCAGAGATTCAGGACGGCACATTTTTGGGACACCTCTGGTATGAGCACATTTTTGGGACACCTCTGGTATGCGGCAGTTTTTCTCTTTTCCTGAGGGAGCGAGATTCGCCATCGGCGGCGCAAGGTATCTGGCCGGACTTTGATGATGGATTTTCCGTTTTCGATAACGTATCCGGGGCGCCGCTTTTCCTGCCGGTATGCTGCTCGCCAGTCGGTGGTCATGCTGCTTTGACCCGTCGCTTCGCTTTCACGGCCCGCAGCACTTCATCCACTTTCATGCGCCGGTATTCGTCGGAGAGCCGCGAGTGGTCGAGGTCGGATTCAAGGTTGTCGGTGATGTCGCTTGCCGGGTTCACGAGACCGCTGCAGTCCCTCCCGATGGCCCTCAGGAAGGAGTTCGCATACCCGCTGTCCTTGGAGCATGCCTGCTGGTAGGTCGGGTCAAACGCCCGGAAGTTGCGGTCAGGCCTGAAATCGGGGCCGTCCCAGAGATCCATCAATCCGAAAATGCGATGCTGAATCCGGCGCATCCCGGTCGCGGCGTCGCGATCCAGGAGCCGGAGCTGCTTGAGCCGCTTGAAAACCCATTATGGGAGATCGATCTCGACGCCGTCCGGATTGAGGACCTTCCCGTCGAAATCGTCTGACAAAGCTTCGCCATCCAGCTGGTTGTTTTCGGAGCTCCAGCCCGCTCACGTCGGATTTTGATTCAGGATCTTGCAGCGGTCATGATCAACCATGCGCTGCAAAAAAAGCGTAATTGCGCTTCGGAAACAGTGTCAAGCAGATTCGTCAGCAATCAGATATTTTTTGAGGAAAATTCATTTGTATGATACAGCTGTGATGCGCTCGCGTCGCACCATATCACGGGATAGGGAATCTTGGCGGCATAGGTACGCGGTATTTTAGAGTGGCTAATCGCCCCTGCAATTAGTTGTAAAAGCGTTTTAGGCCGGAATCCATCAAAAGAGTTCAGCTGTATAATGCTGTTTTAGTGGGGTACAGGCCCCAAAGTTGACATATCGCTCTTTATCAGTAACTGGACGAAGGGACTGTCACGACCGGATCGAATCACTGTGGATCAAGACGGCAGCTTAAACTCCCTATCCTTCAGTCATGCAGACGAAGCCGAGCACGAATCAGGTCGCGTGGTCATCCTTTCGGGCCGGCCGACCGGCTGCTCACGCTTCCGGGAAGAAGGTGAAGCGCCAGATCTTCCACGGGCCGCCGGCGGCGCGCTTGAGGACGCAGACATACCGGCTGCGCTCCTCGGACTGCTTGCCATTCGGCTCGGTCCACGTGGCCGAGAAGGAGGCGGTCACGTAGGCCCAGTTGCCCACGACTTCTTCTCGGTCGACCGTGAGCACGGCGTTGGAAGCCTTGGCCCACGCGAAGGTCCTCGCAATGCGGCGTTTGAGTGCCTCATTCCCATTGACAAGTGCGTCGTCCTTCTCCGGGCTCGACTAGACCACGTCCTCCGCGAACAGATCCATCGCACCCTTCACATCGCCGGCCTCGAGCAACTTCACCCAGTTGTCGAACACATGCGTCGCCTGAACCGGCTGCGGCTTCCGATCGCGGCAGATGGCGCGGCTGATCCGCCACGTCCCGTCCGGCTGTCGGCGGTGGGTGCAGAAGCACACGGCCTGCGAGGACTCCCGGGTACCGTCTGGTCGCGCGACGGATTCCGACACCGTCGCGCGGGAGAAGGCCAAGTCGGCGTAGCCGTTGACCTCGTCGACGACCCAGCTCTGGTGCATGTCCGGCCCCCACGTCTTCGCCCATGCGACCACAGCCTCCCGTGAGGTTATGTCCGGCTGATCGTCCCGGAACGTCCAGTAATCGGCGGCTAGGAGTCCAGGGAGGGCGTCGTAGTGTTTCGACGAAATCGCCGCGCCCCAATCGATGAGGTTTGCCTTGACCGCCGCGATATCTGCCTCGGACAACTTCGGGGCGGTCTGCTGGCAACCGATCAGGCCCACCAACGACGCGACAACAGCAATCTGGACGTACCGTTTCATAGGATTCTCCTGTGGTTTAATAATAGGCAAATGCTTTTTCCTGCTGGTGAGATCACACGACCGGGATCGCCGGAGAAAATATCGGGCAGGAACTTGAGGGCGACCTTGCGATCAAGGGAGGTGTCGTGAGCCAGGAAGACCTCGCCCATTCCTCCTTGCCCCAGCTTTTCGATGATCCGGTGGTGCGAAATGGCCTGGCCGATCTCGGGCATGCGAGCCTCCGCAAAGGCGATACGCCCACTGCAACAATTTAACTGGAATTGCCTCATTATATCCTGACGGCTCCGTTCGAGACAATTCACGGCAATCACTAATCGCGGCCAATCTTACCCTGTTCCTTAAATCTCCAATCTGCCTTTGATCATCATCTCCTTGAGATTGAAGATGAACCGATCAACCTCGGTGTCAATTTTAATGAAGAGGGTCACTTCCTGGTCCTTTTCATTCACGATGGTTTTTCCATTCATTTCCCGCACAAACTGCAGGATCAGAGCATCACCCCAGCCCTTTGGCATTACCATATTGGAAAGGGGAATCTTCCCCGCGCTTTTTGTCGACAGGTAGGTACTCTCTTTAAACTTGATGATTTCAGCATTGCCTCCCTTTGCCCAGTTTCCCCTGGCCTGGGGCAAGTCGGTAACCAGAATTTCAATGAAGCGAGGATCGCGATTGATAATCTCGTCGAGCTGAGCTCCGAGTACATCGAGATTCCGCAATACCATCTGACGCGCCGCGGCTTCCCGAATAGGTTTGGCAAACCAGTTTATGATTATCTGAGCTGCCGGTTCCCAATCCCCTCCCACATAGCGAACTGTACCCTTTCCAGTTATTTTACCACCCGTGTAGTAAGCCTCGTGCCTATGCGTTCGGGTCCAAGGAGAATCACGGAGAAGGAGCTTTTCCACTTCTTGGGCAGTCCATTGCGTGTAAGGTTTTAGCTCCCAAAAATCCTGTAGTCCTGCGGCAGTCAGATTTACCAATGACAAAAAGAAAGCCGCCAGAATGCAAAATTCAAGAAAGCGTGTCTTCATCACGGCCTCCGCTTTTTCATAATAAATTGAATCTCAAATCCCGGGATCAGGGAGTCGTCAAAGAATAACGAAGTGCACGTTGCCGGCGCAAACCTTGGGCGACTCGGAATGTGGACGAGCCATGCTTGTTGCCCAATTCTAGGGAAATTCCACCTTGTGAAATTCGCAAACAAAAAGCCAAATAGCACCTTTGCGTCATCGGACACCCCTGAACTTCGTTGATTCCTATTTCCACCGCGGCCGGAATCGCCACAGGGTCGACTCGAAGCTCGTGGCCTGCGTTACGATCCGGCCATCGTCGCTCCAGGCCGCGCCGACCATGTCGCGATCAAACGCCCGGTCGACCGGTTCCAGGCGTCCGGTTTGCGGATCGAGGACAGCGGCCGGGTAGTACCAGCTGGCCGGCGAAGCGACGCGCACCAGCAAACGGCCGAGGGCGCCGATGGCCTTCGGCGATTGCCAATCCTCGACGAGTCGTAAGTCGCTTCCATCAATGCGAATCTCCTGGTCCTTGCCAGCTCCCACAGGCAGCGGCACGCGGAACAGGAGGGTACTCCTCCGTTCTCGCAGCTTTACGATCAGGTATTCACCACCAGGATCCACGGCAACGCTGTTACCAGGCCGGACTTGTTGAGCCTGACCACCGTTGGTGTTTTTCTTCCATACAACATTGTCAGCCGCATAAAACACCGTCGTGCCGTCCGGCGATCCTGCCAGCGACTCCACTTTAGCGGCGTCGATGCCGATGTCCGGTATGATAATCCGGCCGGTCGCCATCGCAGCGATGGCAACGCGACTCCTGGCGCCGGATTCAAGGATCAGGATGATCCGGTCCGGACCGAGTGTGGCGACGAATTTCGCGTCATCCTCAGTGTCGACAAACGGGGCCGGGGCCTTGCCCTGCGCTACTACCATGACGCGTGTCTTTCCGGCCGACCGCACCGTTACGAGGACCCGCTCACGATCGATGGGCAGCACAGGATAGTAATGGGCCGAGTCGGGAATCCGCTGGCTCGCCGCCGGTGCGCCTGCTTGTGAGTACCACCGGATCTCCGTCGGCTGGTGGATTTGCTCGACGAACAAGCTCCAGTCAGATCCGACGTCGAGCCCGAGCGGTTCACCCGTGAGCGTGAGGAGGGAGTGTACTCCTGGGGAACCATCGGAGCGCACAGCCACGATTTGGTGCAGATCGCCGGCGGGCAGGTCGAAGAGGACCCAGGCACCGTCGGGCGAAACCGCGAGCGGAAACAACCATGGCCGCGGTGGGATCGCGACGCCTGGTGCGAGCGCGCGGCTGGCGCCAGATTCAAGATCGATGACGTGCAGCTGGTTCGGTGCCGACGAATCACCCTTCGGCTTTCCGAAAAACACGGCTGCCTTGCGATTAGGAATTGTGCGGAACGCGATCCCCCCGCCGCCCGCCGCTCCGAACGCATCGAGCGGTTTGCTTCGATCTCCTTCAGGCCAAGACTGATAGATTTGCTGTTGCCCACTGTCGTTCCAGCCCCCCACCAGTAGGCTTCCGTCGGGAAGGGAACGTGGAGAGAACGCATCCTGAACATACAGCGTTTCCTGTCCGCCCAGCGGGGACATCGAGAAGATGCTCGCCTGACCGGCATTGTAGCGATCGAAGTACAATCGCGCGCTGTCCGGCGACCATGCGAATTCCTGGACATTGCCGCGCGCAGTGTCACTCGTGAGAAATCTCCAGTCGCCCGACGCGAGCTTCATTAGAGCAACCTGAGTCTGTTTGCCGCTGAGTGCCGCAAACGCTACCTCCTGACCATTTGGCGACACGCGGAGGTTCAACCCGGCTGTCGGGCCGCTGAGCAGCTCGCCCTCCCATGCGACCGGCAGGCCGGACGGACGTGATGTCCAGTAGCCCCGTGCGGCGAAACCTAGCCATACGAGCAAAAGACCGGCAGCCGCCGCCAGCCCCCACCGCACGGCCCACGGCCGCGCTTGTCTCTGAGCGGTCGCAGTCGCCGTTGCCGCGCCCGAGCCTGACAACGATTCCAGCGCAAACGCGATGTCGCGCGCCGACTGATAGCGCGTTGCCGGATTCTTTTCCAGGCAGTGCTGGACCAGGCGCGCGAGTGCCGGGGGGATCTTCGGGTCGAGAGTCGCCAGTTCCGACGGATCCTCCTTCAGAATGGCCACCATGGTATCGGTCGCGGTGTCGCGCCGGAACGCCGGCCGGCCGGTCAGCATCTCATAGAGCACCGCACCGAAAGAGAAAAGGTCGGCCCGGTGATCCACCGCCTGGCCGCGCGCCTGCTCCGGAGCCATATAGGCAACCGTGCCCATTACAATCCCTGGATTCGTCAGCGTTCCCATGGTGGGGGAATCCGCGGCATTGTCGGCAGCCGCGGGCAGCGCCTGCTTTGCGAGCCCGAAGTCGAGGATCTTGACCCGCTCATCGGCAGTCACAAACACGTTCTCGGGCTTCAGGTCGCGGTGAGTGATCCCTTTGTCGTGCGCAGCCGCCAGTCCTTGGGCAATCTGCGCCGCATAATCGACGGCCTTGCGCACCGGCAGCGCCCCGTCCGCCAAACGCGCCCTTAGCGTCTCCCCTTCGAGCAGCTCCGTGACTGCGTATGCAATCCCGCCTTCGCTGCCGACATCGAAAATGCCCAGGATGTTGGGGTGCGATAGCGCGGCGATTGCTTTGCCCTCGCGCTCGAAGCGCGCCAGTGCCGCCGCATCCTCGGCCAGATGAGAAGGCAGCACCTTGATGGCGACGTCCCGATCGAGTCGTGCGTCGCTGGCTCGGTACACTTCTCCCATGCCTCCCGCGCCGATCTTCTCGACGATCCGATAATGGCCGAGCGTTTTTCCGATCATGAGAATCCACCTCTTTGGCGATTCGAGCGCATCTATTTCCTTCCGGCGGGGACTTTGCTCTTAAGTTCCTCGAACCAATTTTGGATGAAGATGCATTGGTTGGCAGGATTCACCTGGGTCTGTTTGATGAACACGAACTTCTGCCCATCGGGCATGACCGAATAGCTGGTCAGCAAGAGTACATCCCTGCGCCAAAAGTTCTCGTCGGTCGTAAACAGGACCGTGGGCTTAGCGGCCCGGAAAATGGGCTTGAAGGAAATCGCCACAGCCATAAACCGATTATCGTTGAGATAGAAGAGTTCGTTGCCGATTGGGTTCCACCTTGGCTCTGTTCCACCATCCAGCGAGATTTGTTTTTCGTCTCTTCGGTCCGGAAAGCTCGTCACGTAAACCTGCATCTGTCCGGATTTGTCAGATTGATAGGCCATCCACTGACCGTCAGGAGAGAATGCCGGAGATGATTCTGAATGCTCCGTCCGCAGAAACGGCCTTGGATCCTCTTTGCCGCCGGTGATGCCGGCCCAGATATCCCACCCCGTCTTCGGATGATTCTCCTCAAAGGCAAGCATCTTCCCGTCGGGAGAAAATGAGCAGGGATAGCGAGGATATTTTCCTTCAAAAATTGGCTCCGGTGGGCTGCTGCCGTTGATGCTTTTGAGGAACATCTGGGGAATGGGTCCGGAATCCGATGTATAGGCTATCTTGGTGCTGTCAGGAGTCCAGACGGGGGCCATCTCATCTCCGTCCTCAAAAGTGGCACGGGTCAGGGATCCACGGGAAAAGTCATAGATATGAATGTCGTCATTCGATTTAGGCATATGAACGGCAATGCGCAATCCGTCTGGCGAGATGTTGGGGCATGACATGAATCGGCTTTCATTCTTGTTACCGGGAGGGTCGATTGCCTCTCGCGTCGCATTTCGATCGACCAACACAAAACTGTCCCGCTCAATATTTGTGCTTCCCGGGATATAAACAAGGTCTCCCGTGTCGGAGACGGTGAATTGTGGAGTACCCGAGGCTGTGTTCATCAAGATCCCCTCTAAGACGGGTACAGCATTTTCTGCTCTCTTCGGATTTGCCAAGTCCAACGGCGCCGCCATCAATTTGCCGTCATAGCCATAGAGGAGGTGTCCAGTGGGTAGGTAGCGAGCATAGGTGCCGCCCGCAAGCACCGTCCTTTTGGACTGATCGTCGAGATGGCCGATAACCACTCGCGCGTCATTCTTCGAAGCACTGTTGCCTGCGTAGGAAGTGAATAAGACCAGGTCATCTCCGGGCAGACGTTGCGGCCAGAGCAGACCGCGCTCGTTCTGTTTACGGTCGGGCGTAAACAGAGTCTGCGGCATTGTCCCTGTGGCCAATGCACTTATTCGTGCGATACCGGCACTCCACCCGAGCTGAAATAGGATGGATTCATCTTTTTCATAGATTCCGCCCGAGGGATATGAGTCGCCAATCTCCGCGAGATTCACCACCGGTCCGCCAGCAACCGGCACTTTCTTCAACCGGCCTTCGGTGAAAAATCCTATCCATTTTCCATCGAGAGAAAAGAAAGGGCTATGCCCTCCCTCGGTACCCGAAATGGGCTTGAACTCCAACTCATTGAGACTCCGATGATAGAGATGTGCGTTTACACGGCCGAAGCCGGCGCCATAGGCGAGCTGTGTGCCATCCGGAGACAGAGCCAAATTGGGTCTCCAGTGGTCAGTAAGCGGTTCCGGCAGGGAAATGACAAAGCGTCTGACCGGGAATGCTATTCTCTCAGGCTGTCTTACGCTCCTAATCGCGAATGCGAACGCAACGAACAACGCCAAAAAAGTGACAATCCAGGGGAACAACCGCCAGCGTCCAGGAGTAGAGGCAACCACTGAGTGGATTTCGGAACCTCCGGGTGCGACATCCTGCATCTCCATTCGCGCATCACCAATGTCTCTGAGACGCAGGCTCGGATCTTTCTGCAGACATCGCCTCAGGACAGCCCGAACCGAAAAAGAAGTCTCGGCAAGGATCAGTGTCCAGTCCGGTTCGCTCTTCAGAATCGCAGCCACCGTCTCGGTGATTGTGTCACCCTGAAACGCCTTCTTTCCGGTCAGGCACTCATACAGCACACAGCCAAAGGCCCAGATGTCCGCGCGCTTGTCCACTGCTTTTCCCTTGGCCTGCTCTGGCGCCATATAGGCTGCGGTTCCCAGAATCACACCTGGGCGCGTCATCTGATCCGTGAGCGTGGGCGATTTGGATGCGTCCGCTGCGGACGGCTCGCCCTGAAACGCCTTGGCCAGGCCGAAGTCCAGGATCTTTGCTTTTCCTTCCGGAGTGATCTTGACATTGGCCGGCTTCAGGTCGCGGTGGATGACGCCTCTTTCATGGGCGGCTTCCAAGCCCTCGGCAATCTGCCGGCAGACTGCAATAGTTTCCTCCACCGGCAGCGGGCCCTTGCCGATGCGTTCCGCCAGCGTTTCTCCTTCCACAAGCTCCATGGCAAGGAAGCGCTTTCCGTCCGCCAGCTCCAGGCCGTAGATCGTGGCGATATTCGGATGATTCAGCGATGCCAGCAGCTTGGCCTCGCGCTCGAAGCGCGCCAGCCTCTCGGGATCGCCGGAGAAAATATCGGGTAAGAACTTGAGCGCGACCTTTCGATCAAGGTCGGTGTCGTGAGCCAGGAAGACCTCGCCCATACCTCCTTGCCCCAGCTTTTCGATGATCCGGTAATGCGAAATAGTGTGGCCGATCTCGGGCATGTTACCCTCCGGCGTGCTCTGTCAGGCTACTTGATTGGCACCAGGCGCTTGAGTTCCTCGAACCAATTCTGGATGAGATACAGTTCGGTTTTCGGCGGATCAGGATGGGTCGGCTGGATCATGATGAAGTGCTGCTTGTCCATGACGTCCCATGGCTTGCCAATAACATTCAGATAGTTCTTCTTGAACATCGGTACGGGTTGGGGAAACCAGGAATCCAATGAATCGGGCAATGTCACCCTCATATGCTGGTCTCTGTTGCGATAAAAAACCTCCCTCCCATCAATGCTCCACAGAGGATCCGATCCCCCCTGCGTCGAAATCTGAATCCCCGGCGATGACATGTTTGGCCAGGGCCTGATGAATATTTGACTGATTCCCGATTTGTCGACTGTGTACAGCAACCACCGCATATTGGGGGATAAAAAGCCCCAAAACACAAAGCTTCCGTCATCCCACAGGACATGGGATTGTGATTTGCTGCCCATTGCCAGGCTATTAAGAATCCAATTGGACTTGATACCGTATCCACCGAAGATAAGGGACCCATCGCGAGACCAGTACGATGGCAAACACCACCGACCCACTTCCAGAATCCGATCTGCCCCAGCGCCGCCGTCTGCCGCCTGAACCCACAGGCTCGACGCTGACTCACGATCGGAATAAAAAACAATTTTGTCGCCTTGTGGGCTCCAAATAGGGCCGGCATTGATCGTTCCATCCGAGGTGAGCGGATTCAACAGATCAGGCCGCTGCAGGTGGATAACGAACACATGCATTTTCCCACCCTCTTGCATTGAGACCGCGACACGATTTCCGTCTCGATCCATTGAGACATGTTGAAAAACTCCGGGCCGCACGCCAAGGTCCTGCACGTTTCCATCTCGATCCACTTTCACCAGTTTGCCTTCGTCCGCCGCGCCTCCGGGCGCATAGAGCAGCGTCCCGGTGTCAGAGAGTGCATATTGCGCTCCCCAGAGAGACGTGGTTCTTAAATCATCCAGCACTGTCCTATGGTCACCGGATCGGCTGTTTTTGGCATCAAACGGTGCGGCGAGAAGAACTCCTTGTCCGGCAGCCAGCAAGTGGCCGCTTGGTGTTATTGATGGACTGCTCCCGGCGCCAAAGATGGTCTGCACAACCCCGGAGGCCGTGTCGAGAAGTTTGGAGCCGAAAGAATAACGACCCGCTGCAAGTACTGTTTTGGCGTCCGTCTGCGTGCGGGGAAAGCTGATCGCATCATTCGGCAATTTGGGGTCGAAAAGGCGTATCGGGTCTTCCCCCTCACGCACCTGGAAGAGACGGCCGTTTTCAGTGCAGAAGATAATCGATCCATCACGATTCCAGCTTGCTCCAAGGAAACCAGCCGTGGTATCGCATATATCCGACAAGGAGCTCCCGCTGAATGCCACTTTTTTGAGTTTGCCTGAGCTGTGAAATCCCAGCCATTCCCCATCAGGCTTGAAGAATGGATTGGTTGCACCCTCAGTTCCCTTCAATTGCCGGAAATGGGCCTCGTCGATTTGCCTGACATAGAGCCGTCGATCTCCGTCATTGACCGCCACATAGGCAAAGCGCCTGCCATCGGAAGAAATCGCCAGCGAGGGTATATCCAATCCGCCGGGAAGATCCTCGGGCCGGGCCAGGGGGGCATCAGCTGGAAGTTTCATCGTGAAATGTTGCGGCTCCATCGGTGGCAGCGGGGGTTTCAATATGAAGCGGGAAATAAGTCCTCCGGCCAAAAACGCAACAATCACAAAAGCAGCTGCCCAGATCATGGTGCCGAAGGCGCGGCGTGGCGCTATCGGAATGGTCTGGGGCGCCGGCTCTGCCGGCCGCTCTGAAATCCAGCGCAGATCGCGTGCAACATCTGCCGCGCTCTGCCGGCGATCTTCCGGATCTTTGGCCAAGCAGGTTGTCACGATGTGCTCGAGCGCGGGCGGAGTCAACGGCTGCAGGCTCGCGATTGCTTTAGGAGCGGCGCTCATCACTGCTGAGACCACGCTCGCCGCACTCGAGCCTTCAAACGCTTTCCTGCCGGTCACCATCTCGTAGAGCACGGTGCCGAGAGCGAAGATATCCGCGCGTGCGTCGGTATCTTTGCCTTCCAGCTGTTCCGGCGACATGTAGTGGAGCGTGCCCAGGATCGTTCCCGCTGCCGTCAATGGCTCCGGCGCGGTCGCCTGGGTCAATAGCCCATTTGTGGCGGGGGCCGGCTGCCGCAGCTTGGCCAGGCCGAAATCCAGGAGCTTCACGCCGCTTTTGGTGATCATGATGTTACCCGGCTTCAGATCCCGGTGCACGATGCCCGCCCGGTGCGCCTTGTCGAGCGCGCCGGCGATTTCCGTGCCGTATCGCAAAACCTGTTCCAACGGCAGCGGTCCTTTCGCGAGGCGCTGGGCTAGCGTTTCGCCTTCGCAATACTCCATGACGAGGAAATCAGTATCACCCTCCCGGCCGACATCGAAGAGTGTGCAGATGTGAGGATGGTTGAGCGCGGCGATCGCCTTCGCCTCACGCTCGAAACGCGACCGCAGATCCGCTGAGGGAGCAGCCGCGGACTTGAGGACCTTGAGCGCCACCGTGCGGTCCAGCCGCGTGTCGCGCGCCTTGTAGACTTCCCCCATTCCCCCGGCGCCGAGCTTCTCAACAATCGTATAGTGCGAAATGGTCTGGCTGATCTCGGGCATGGGAGCCTCCGCGAAGGGGATACGCCCACTGCAATGACAACAACTGGAATTGCGCCATTATAAGTCGGATGGGAGGCCCGAGGAAGATGAATCCGTAACATTACGTGAGCTGATCAAGAACCACGAGATTGCATTCAAATGGCAAGGCGAGCGGGATCATGACGGACATCCGAAGGAGATTTTCATGGGGGCATTCAAGGCAGGCTGGCCGGAACCAGGTCGTTCATCGGTTTGCGATTGTCGTGGCGAACTGAAACAGCGACAGGGTGAAGAGCTTACATCGACGGTCACCCTGTGCTATGACGTTTCAGATGTTCATGCTGTGGGCACTAAGCGATGCGGGCACAGTTTCGCGGGTGATCCAATTGACCCAATATCGCCTCATTAAATCATTATCGTCGTTACTCCCCTTAGCCCGCGCGGGCAACTTCTACTTCTTTTCGGTCGTGGGGTGCAGAAATTCATTGATGGCGCGATTGAACATGTTGGGTTGGTCGACGAATGTCATGTGCCCGCTCTTGGGCAGAATCAATAACTTGGACCCCGCGATCGCCTTGTTTATCTCCTCCGAGAACGAGGATGGGAATTCGTCGTGGTCGCCAACAGTGATCAGCGTTGGCACTTTGATGGAGGAAAGCCGGTCGGCATACTCCACCGACTTCATGTTGCCGTCAATCACAAACTCGCCGTGAACACCCCACATTTCCCGATACACGTCCCAGTCCATGCCGCCTGAGGCGGCTGGGTCGTAGTTCGGATCGGGCCGATTCTGGTAGAGATAAGGGAAATAGCCCTCTCCCCATGCGGCCATCATATAATCGGAGGTGTAGCGGCGCTTTTCGTACTCCTTCCCGTGGCCGAAGAGGCCGGCCTTTTCCATCTTTTCAATCCGCTGGCGCAGCTCAGGAGCCATGTTCGCGATCATGCGACGAAACATATCATTCACCTTGCGAGTACTGTGGAACGTGCTGCACAGGACCAGATGAGTCAGATTCTGAGAGTACTTGAGCGCATAGGCCTGCGCGAGGACACCTCCGCACGAATGACCGAGCAAAGCGATGCTGCCCAGTTGCAGAGCCTGGCGCACAGCCTCTGTATCTTCGACCATATTCTCCACCGTGTAGGCCGAGGCATCTTCGAGCTTCTCGGACCGCCCGGAGCCACGCTCATCGAGGAAGATCAATCGATTCTCTCTCGCCAGCGGCAAAAGGTAAGGCAGGAAGTAATCATGCGCAGCTCCCGGTCCGCCGTGCAGAATCATCAGTGGCGTCCCGCTGCCGATCGACTTGTAGTAAATCAGCACGCCGCGGGCATCGACAAATCCCTCCTGCATCTCATAAATGCCGGCAGTCTGGCCTCCCGACGACGCCGCATTTGGAGCCTTTGCCGTTGGCGAGGAACATGCCGTCATGGCACAGAGAGTTCCACACACGATGAGAGCGTACCAAGGATGCTGCTTCATACAACCTCCTTTTATATCCAGCCCGAGCTTCGGCTGTTTTAGCTTGAGTGCGTCGGAATAATCATCCGCGGCTCCAGCGGATTTTTGAGACATGGACAGGCATTGCCGCATTGTGCCGCCATCGGAAAATAGGCCTTTAGCCAACAATTTGAACCGGCTGCGATTCCTGGGATCGGAGGTCAGTTCCGAGAGATGGCCTGCCGCAGCAGTCTGAGGCTTCATTTCAACTTCATCCCGTCTGCAACGCCGCCGGAACTGAGGTCGATCACGAACCGGATTGTAAAACAGGATGCATGCACTCAATAAGGAATATTTCCGCGCTTCTGTGGGCATATGCCTGCTAACTGTACTTCATTGATTCTGCCCTCGGTCTCAGATATGGAGCTCGTATTCAAGTTCAAAAGATTCAGACTCCAAAATATGCGATGATTGAAGAATCATTGGAATTTCAATAGAATCGCAAATACACCTGCTCGGCATCACAGGAACGCGAGCTCCACCGCGAATCGGTTTCGGCATTTGTGCCTGCAGCAATCGGGAGGCGGAATGAGTTTACCCTCGGGAACGAAGCTGGGACCTTACGAGATCACCGGCACGCTCGGCGCGGGAGGCATGGGTGAAGTTTACCGCGCACACGACTCGAAACTCAATCGCGAGGTCGCTATCAAGGTCGTCCCCGAGACGCTTGCGGCCGATCCGGCGGCGCTCAGCCGCTTCCAGCGAGAGGCGCAGGCGGTCGCGTCGTTGTCGCATCCGAACATCCTCGCCATCTTTGATTTCGGCGTTGAGGGGAAGACGCCATACGCCGTGATGGAACTGCTCGAGGGCCAGTCGCTGCGCGGGGCGCTCGCCGAGGGTGCGCTGCCGGTGCGCAAGGCGCTCGACTTCGCATTGCAGATTGCCGCGGGTCTTGCCGCTGCCCACGCGCGGGGGATCACTCACCGCGACCTGAAGCCGGAAAACGCCTTCGTTACCAAAGACGGCCGGGTGAAGATCCTCGACTTTGGACTGGCAAAGGTACATGACCCCGAAATGGCCGGGGCCGGACAATCGTTTGCGCCGACGAAGAGCGTGACGGCGCCGGGGGCAGTGCTCGGCACCGTTGGGTACATGGCGCCGGAGCAGGTGCGCGGCCAGACAGTGGATGCGCGCGCCGACATCTTCGCGCTGGGCGCCATTCTCTATGAACTGCTCTCCGGGCAGCGGGCATTCTCGGGACCGTCGGCCGTCGAGACGCTGAACGCGATTCTCAAGGAGGACCCGCCGGAGCTGATGCGCGCGAACGCCTCGCTGCCGCCTGCCCTGGACCGGATCGTGCGGCGTTGCCTGGAGAAGAGCCCGGACGAACGCTTCCAGTCCGCCCGCGACCTGGCCTTCGCGCTCGAGGCGATCTCGGGCGGAGGCGGCGGCCCCATGGCTCCGATTGCTGGCCCGGTCAAGGTGCCACGAAAAAGCAAAAATCTCGTGCTTGCCGCAATTGGAGCATTGGTCTTCATTTCGGCAGGCATCGGCATCGGTTGGTTCATGATCCCGCGCTCCGCTCCTTTATCGTCGCCGCGCTTGACGCGGTTGACGTTTGATCGCGGCACAGTGAGAAACGCGCGGTTTACTCCTGACGGCAAGACGGTAATTTATGGCGCATCTTGGAATGGTTTGCCGTATCGTGTTTTTCAGACCCGCCTCGGCGATCCGCAGTCGAACGATCTCCCGTTTCCCAATGCCGATGTTCTCGCCATTTCCGCTAATGGCCAAATGGCGATTTCCCTCGACCGACGGAATGTGGCGTGGATGTTTGAAGGAACGCTTGCATATGCACCGATCGTAGGTGGATCGTCCCGCCCGATTCTCGAGCATGTTAGATCGGCCGACTGGTTTCCCGATGGCAGCGGACCTGCCATTGTGAGGCGCGTGGACGGGAGAGATCAAATCGAGTTTCCGATAGGAACGGTCCTGAAAGAGACTGTGACAACCGGATATATCAGCCACGCCCGTGTTTCGCCGGCAGGGGATGTGGTTGCGTATCTCGATCATCCAGTACTCGGCGACAATCGCGGTTTCGTCGCGATCGTGACGATTGACGGTAGGAAGCAGCGCCTGACCGCAGAATGGGCTGCAGAAGAAGGGCTGGCCTGGTCACCCGATGGCAAGGAGATCTGGTTTGCCGCCAGCACCGGCGGACGGAACGAGCTAATGGGAGTCACACGTGAACGCATTCTGAGGCAAATCTGGTCCGTTCCTGCTGACTTGAGTATTCTCGATACATTCCCGGATGGAAGGGTATTGGTCACCGCCACCACGAATCGAGTCGATGTCTACTTACTCGGGCCCGGTGAATCCCGCCAACGCAACATCTCGTGGCTTTCAAACGGGGGACTTCAGGACGTATCCGCAGACGGAAAAACCGTACTGTTTACACGTTATGATGAGGGCTCAGGGCCGAACTATGAAGTTGGTGTCAGGCACGTCGACGATCCAACATGCGTGTCTCTCGGTCAGGGGGCTGGAGTTCAACTCTCGCCCGACACCAAATGGGTGTTATCGATTGTCAAATCAGAGCCAACCCAGCTCATCCTGCTCCCGACCGGCGTGGGAGAGGCCCGAAATCTGACAAGCGCAGGATTCCGATATCTCACGGGCGGCTGGTTCCCGGATAACAAAAAGTTGCTTCTTGTCGCTGAGGAGGGCGGGCAAGCGCCGGCTTGTTATGTTCAGGATGTGGCGGGGGGCGCTCCGCGACGCATCAAAGCGCTCGTCCCCTCTTTCATCGCTGAGCACGGTCTTCGCGTGTCGCCGGACCAAAAGCGATTCACCGCAGTACAGGCCGAAGGGTTACCCAATATAACTCCGCTTGAGGATGGCGCTCCCGCTTCGCTGCAAAACTTGGGCGAAACGGATTGTCCAATCGGCTGGAGCAGCGATGGTCGCGCACTTTTCGTTGTCCGCGATTCACCCGATCGAAAGGGCGCTCTAATTCTCCGGTACGATCTCGCGACGGGAGTCATGACGACCATCAAGCAAATTGAGCCCCCGGATGCAGCGGGTATGTGGTACCGCCCTATTTGTGTCATGACGCCCGATGGGAAGGCAGTCGTCTATTCGGTGGGACGGTACCTGACTGACCTATATTTGGTTGAAGGTCTGAAGTAAGTCCCGTCCCGCTGCCGGCACTTGACGCGGGCGTGCTTCTATTTCCCTCGTGGCGAGGTAGTTAGCTTGAGGTAGGTATTGGCTTCGTCCCATGCCTCCCAGAGTTCGACGATCTTCCCACCCTCGATGCGGAAAACGTAGTTAACCGGCCACGACAGTTTCCGGCCGGTAGGCGGAATCGGCTTGTTGCCGGTGGCAGGGATGCCGGCGAGTTCGCCGGCGTGCGTGCCGCTCCACGTGGTTACAGCCCCGCCGATTCCATCGGCAAAGGTGAATTGGTCGATCGTGCCGACGAGGTCGGGGAAAGCTCGTCTGAAATCGTTCAGGTACTTGAGGTGATCTGCGGGTGCGCCGGGCAAAGTCCCACCGTTGTAGTTGTAGACCATTTTCGGCGACAGCGCCCGGGCGAGCGCGGTCGTGTCGCCGCGAGTCCAGAAGTCCACGATATAAGCAGTCAGCGCAGCCTTGGCCTGTGCCGCATCTTGACTGACGGCGGATTGCCGGGCATCGGTGCGGGCCGCATCATTCCGCCCGCATCCCAGCATTGGGATCGCTGTGATGAGGACGGCGAGGGCGATCAGGCGTCGGTTCATAGAACCTCCATTCAGGCAGGGGAAAACTGGAATTCGCTTACGCTGATTGGGCGAATATAGCACAGGTTCGAGTGGGAGGTCGGCTGCTATCGTTTCAATAACGTCCAGAACAGACTGTCGCGGATCCAGAAAACTCTCCTTACATCGTAAAAAAAAGGCGCAGAAATGCAGCCAACCCCATTTAGCACGGATTTCACAAGGGTGAACTTTTCCAGAATTGGACAATTAGCGTGGTCCGTCTCCTTCCCAAGCCCCTCGCGCAAATCCAGGAACAAGTCATTCAAAAGCAAAAAGTTAAGCAAAAAAAATATTTGACGCAATATAATGGATTGAATCCCGAGTGCAGTTCGCGTTGTAGCCGAACTGGCGACACATCCGGTGTTCAAACCTGGTTTTGAAGGATGGGTTCCGACGCTTCTCCGTGGTTGCGAGTCAGGCTGCCTGTTTCGAAAGTCCCCAGGGAAACAAGGGGGATGCAAAATGGGATTGCCGCGGATCTTGCCTTATAGCTTTCTGGCTGCCCTCTGCGCTGGTTTGGGTTTCAGCCTATCTGTGCAATCATTCCCTGATCGTGCCTCGCCGCCTTGGTATCAGGCACAGGATCGGCCGGCAGTTGCAGGACAGAGCATTCGGGTTCAGGTCCGGATGGTGCCTGTGGATGTTATCGTTACCGATGCGCTGGGGAAACCGGTGACGGGTTTGAAACGCGAGGACTTTCGGATTTTTGAAGACGGGCGCGAGCAGGATGTTCAGCATTTTGCCATTCAAAACCTGACCGGAGACATTTATCAGTCAGGCCGGTCAACCGCGGACCCTCAAGCGCAACGGCCTCCACAATCACCATCCCCCGCCCCGAGACTCGCACAGCACACGTCACGTACCTTCCTGATCCTGATGGGACATGGGATTCATCAGACTCCGTTCAAGGCATTGGATGCCCTGATCCCGTTCGTGCGCACCAGGCTGCTGCCTCAGGATCGGGTCGCGCTGTTCGCCTATAATCGGGTCACTGATTTCACCACGGATCGTGAGCAGGTGGCGCGGATTCTCGAGCGCTACCGGGACCATAGCGAAGCCATTCAAATCTGGCGCGAGGAGCAAATTCGCACATTTGCCGCGATCTATTACGGGGCTCTCATCGGCAAGGCGCCGCAGGTTTTCTATCGGACGGTTCATTCGTCGCCATTCCTGAAAGCCGAAATCGGGAAACTCTTCGAAGCTTTTGGATCCTTGCCTTCAAGGGAGATCCCGCCTATTCAAATGCCGGAATCTGTCGCCAGTTCTCTCGATCGCGCGAGATTTACCCCCAATGTGCAGGCCGACATTTCAGCGGACCTCGCAAGTTCAGCCGGATTGCCGGAAGCCATCGCTGGAATCAGCTCCGCGGTCGTGGCGAGTGCATTGGAAGGATTTGAGGCTACGGCTGTCAGGCTGGGGCTGCCGAACGATGTATTCGTGCGCGAAGCCACCGGGTCCGTCGAAGACATGGCGAACATTTTTACCTGCGTGGAGCACATCCGCAATGAGGAAGGGGAGAAGCACCTGCTTTTCCTGACCGAATTCGGGCTCCTGTTTCCATATGGCGACAGGAAGTACAACGCGCAGATCGCCCGCTTTGCCGCGGATGCTCGGGTGGCAATCAACTTTTTCCAGACCGGAGGGCTCGATGGCGTTCTCCGGGGATCGAAAGCCGAAATCGCCAAGAACCTGAATGCAGGGCAGCCGAAATTCCAGGTTGGGAAGCAGGCCGAGGCAGGCATGATCGCAGCCGTGAGGGATATTTCTGAACAGACCGGCGGCCGCGCCGCGGTTTACGAGGATTTGAAGACGGCCCTGGACCGCACGAACGAAACCACGAGGTTTGAATACCTGCTTGGCTATTACCCGAAAAATGACCGATGGGATGGGAAATATCGGCAGATAGAGGTCAAGGTGAATCGGCCGGGAATCAAGGCATATTATCGCAACGGCTATTATGCCCGCGAAATCACGGAGCCCTTCGACCGTCGTGAGCAGCTGGCGAAGAAGCGAATTCGGGATGCCGGGACATCCGATTTGGCATTGGACGCGGTGGTCTTCGAAGCCTCCGCCACCAGGATCACCGATACATCGGGTATTTTGCAGATCAAGGTTGATCTCGAAATCGATCCTCCAAGCGTCAAGTTCATAAAGATCGACGGTCGCCACAGTGCGAAGTTGCGGATCGCGGTTTTTTATGCAGACAAGGATGAAAGAAATCAGGGAGAAGACGTCAAAACCCTGGACTTGAATCTTCAGGAAGATACCTATGAGCGCATGATGGCATCGGCCATTCCTTTCTCTACATTGATTCCATCGATTGCACCGCAGATGATGCTCAAAGTGGTGGTATTTGACATGAATGGCGATCGGATCGGAACCACAGTGCTTCAGGTACGGTGAGGCATAGCCAATCTGCTGGGATCGAAAGGAGCCAACTCAGCATGCCACGACGAGCGATTGGTTCTCTGGCTCTTATCAGTTTTGTCGTCCTTCTGGTTCAGGGGGATCAGCCAGGCGTGGCGCAGGGCAAACAATCGGTGTGCGTCGTCGCCGTTCGCGATGGAAGCCTGTTTACCTTGTGTCCCCCGCCGGGCGTCGAGCCCACCGTGGCCAAACGGCTGACGGTGAGGCCTGAGCGAGAGAGAATGATCACGCGTAGCCCGGAGGGTCTATACACCATATTTATTCCACCTCCATTCGCGCCCAATTATATCGAACTTCATTTTATACCGGCATCGATGTCATTCTCCCCCGATCGCAGGATGCTGGAATATGACTGGCGCCAATTCGCGGGTTCGACACCGGAGCTGGGCCAATCAGGCTGGATCGACGAGACTCTCAAAGCGCAGATCGTGAAGGAGTTACGCAAGGAGAAGAAGATACAAATCGTCGAGGCACCGGAGCAGGCGGACATTATCTTCCTGGCTGAGGGCATTTATGCCCCGTTAACGGTTTATCGACGTTATCAAGGCAATAATACGAACAACTATTATTCCTTCTGGGGGGATTCAGGGGGAAAGGACGCAAATTTCCTTGAAGCCATTCTGGCTTTAGCTGTGCCTGGAGAGGTATATCGGAAGAATCCGGGTGATGCGGCTGCGCTTCTAAAGGAGCCGCTTTGGAGTGGATGGGTGGCTTGGCAGCAGCTCAAGTCGACGCAGCAGTTCGTCCCTGCTACGCCTGAGGCCCTGGTCAAGCAATTCCTCAAGGGCAAGAGTATGGATGACTGGCTGCCCTTTGTTTGTGCCTCCTGGTTCCCGCCTTCACGATCCGTTGCCGTCCCACCGGAGGGCTCAGCGGTCGCCGCAAAAGCCCGCGATGGAGTATCCGCCACTACCACCGGAGATAAGGCAATCCGGGTGGATGTTGCTCTTGTCACCGTCCCGGTGGTCGCAACCGACCGCAGCGGAAAAACCCTTGCCGACCTGAAGCCGGGCGATTTTCATTTATTTGAAGATGATGTGGAACAGACGATTGACAGGGTAATTGCCGGATCGGAGCCAATTAACGTGACCCTGATGATGGATACCTCGGGGAGCACGCGATTCAAGATCGAGGAAATTCAGAATGCAGCCTTGACCTTTCTTTGCGCGCTGGCTCCTGAAGATCGGCTCATGGTGGTTTCTTTTAACCGCCGGATTTATCTCGATTCCGAATTGGCCTCGGACCGTATGCAGCTGCAGCGGGCGATTCTGCAGACCCGAACCAGCGGCGGCACAAGATTATTCGATGCCCTGCACATGGTCATGGGAGAATCGTTGGACCGGCTTCCGGGGCGCAAGGCGATCTTGCTTTTCACTGACGGGGTCGATACCGAAAGCCGGTTCATGAATGCGGCTGCAGCCCTTTCCCGGATCGAACAATCCAATGTTGCGGTCCACGTTATCCGATATGACACGCAGGTACAAACCAAGCCTGTGCCCCGCGAGTATCGCCGGGTGTTAGGAAAAACCGAAGAAGATGCAACTGCATACGACGAGGCGAATCGCTTTTTACAGAGTCTCAGCAGCGGCAGTGGCGGCCGGCTCTTTCATGCGGAAACCATTCCCAGCCTCAATGAGGCTTTCAGGGAAATCGCCCAGGAGCTGCGCCGGCAATACACGCTTTATTATTATCCGGCGGATCCGAAGAACGATGGTGCGTACCATCAGATACGTGTCGCCGTTGACAGGGAGGATGTCACGATTCGTGCACGTTCGGGTTATCGCAGGATCGCCGTTCGGTAGTAACGTAAAGCAGGGGACAATAAACCTCGCTGTCAGGTCCTGAAATTCCAATACTTGCGAGCCATTGCGGAGGCTTAAATGAAAACATGCTTGCTTGGATGTTGCATTTTGGCCACCTCCTGTCTGCTGCTGGTCGGTCCAACCGGCGCGGGACCGAAGGATTTTTGGGAGACAAAACCTTATACGCAGTGGACTGTCAAAGAGGCGGAAAAGCTTCTCCTCAAGGATTCTCCTTGGACCCGAACTCATAGGCACGAGGGGTACCATACGGGTCGCCTTGTCGGCGTGAAAGGCAACGCTCGTTATGAGGGTGGGTATTGGGTACCGGAGGCTCGGATAATCATCAACTGGTTTGCCAAGCCCATTCGTGAAGCCACGGCGCGTCAGCTGGTGCTGAGAAATCCAAATGCGCTCAAAGCCCGGATCGATGAGATCCTCAATCGCGATCCTCGGTTCGTGGAAGTGCTCGTGACCGATCTGCCTCAGGCCAGGGGGAATTGGGCAAAGGGCGGCGCGGAGGAATTTGCCAGCTTCAGGAAAAGCGCCTATCTGTCGACAAAAAGCGCTGGAAAGATTCCTCTTTCAAATATTGTAATGAACCAGGGTTGGGGTGATGCTCTCATCATGCAATTTGCACGGCAAATCAATGGCATAGCCATCGTGAATGAAAATGACAAGGAAGTGACCCTCTTCATAAAAATTGATTGGGATGATCACCGATTCATTTTCAATCTAAAGGAAATGAGGGTCAAGGGTGGATTGGAGATTTGATGGACAGGCCACAAAATCTGCCATCCAAAGGCTTGTGAAGACGGCTAGAATGAAATGCGGTCAGTGGGCAAAGCTCCAAACGCTCCTTACCAATTTATATCAAGGACGTTCTCTTCAACCACTGGACCCTTGGCGTATACGCGATACACACCGCGACCCTGAATCTTCTGATAGCGCCCGGTACCGCCGATGATCACAATGGTTCCAGACTCGATAGGAGATTGTTCGCCGGTGCTCGGTGCCTGCGGAGCCTTGTCGGATTCCCAGCGGATGAACACCTTGTCGCCCCCCTGCATCAGGTAGGTGGCATAGCCGCTGTACCGTGTTTGACCGGGCCGCTCATCGCCCTGTATGTAAGCATGCTCTTGCGTGATGACGAAGTCAGGATCGGTGGTGCGTCCGGCGTCAATCCGAAAAGACTGCACGAGCTTGTGATCGGGCATATCGTCGATTGTCAGGACGCTGCTGGTGATCGTGGCACCAAAACTTGCCTTCGTGTAAACGACCCTATGGGTGGGACGCTCGCTCGGGGCCGTGCCCAGGCTGCTAGCGGTCGTGGCTGTTGTCGCCAGGGACTTCTTCTCGGTGCTGCCGCAACCGGTCTGAGCAAACGTTGGGCTCAGCAAGACCAATATCGCGCAAAATAGAACGAATGGATGCTTATTCATTTTCCATACCTCTCTTGTTTGTCGTCCGCTTCTTGAGCAAACGAAGTCAGCACAACGGTGGTGTCTGAATTCTCTGTCCGTTATCACTTACTTCAAGACGAAAGCATTCCTATCCAGCTGCTGGTTATGCCGGATTTCTGAGAACGTCACATTCCATTCGGTCGTGGTTGTGTGACGATTGCTCTCGCTGGAATAGCGCAATTTGTAGATACGCGGCAAGGTCAGCCCGTCGGCCACGGAGAAATCGGCGAACTCCTCCGTGAGTGTGTGTGTTCGCATGCTCGTACCCTTACCGCTCCCAGCTACATCAAGAATCCTGCATTCTGTTTTTATATGACGGAAGGTCTGCGGATCGAAATACATGAGCGCGCGAATATCGACCACGTGCCTGTTGCCGTAATCCTTCCGGAACAAGTATTGCAGTTCGTGGTACTCCCGGCCTGCCAGCTTCTTGAGCCCTCTGTACTCCAGCCGGGGCCGCCTTTTCGTATGATCGAGCAGCGCCCACGTCGTCGTCAGCGTTCCACCCAATAGTCCTTCGCTGATAAGTTCAACTGGAACCGACAGCCGACCATAAACATGAGGCCGCAACTTTTTGCCGTCGTACGCAAGGTCCTCTCCCCCATAATCTGATGCGGAGAAGTTCAAGCTAAGTCGGACCGATTCTCCTGCAGAAATAAAGACCGCGTTCCCGCTGCGCTTTTGATCAGCCGAGGCTCCAGCTTCAGTGCGATTGTCCTGCTTAGGCGGCACCAAAATCGTGTTCTGGATTTTCGGGGCCGGCGTCAGAAGCACGGTCGCCGCTCCACTTGCGGCGCGGTTGCGAACTGCGGCGCGTGCTTCAGGAGTGCCGATCGATGCCAGGTGCCTTCCCACCAATTCTGAGGGCTTCATCTTCTGTGTGGCGTCCGTGTTCCCAGGAACAACTGACATAACAAGAATGAGTGCGCCCAACCCGGCGGTTCCTCTGGACAAGATGTATTGGGCTGTCATACCTCCCCCTAAAGTCTGAGGCGTCCACGATTCTCCCAGCCAGTGAAATTGTCGAACAAACATCTACTTTGTAACGAACGTTTTCGGATCCAACTGCTGGTTGTGCTGGGTCCGCTCAAACGTCACGCTCCGATCGCACATGACACTGTTCCCGAGGGTGAAACGCCACTTGTAGGTGCGTGGCAAGGTCAGGCCATCGACAACGACGAAATCGGAGAACTCCTCCGTAAGTGTGTTGCTCTGAGTGGGGAAAACTGCCCGGTAGTATTCCGTCTGGACATGGCGGAATGTCTGCGGTTCGAAATACATGAGCACACGCATCCGGCCGTCGCCGCCCCGTTTCCGCGCCAGGTATCGCAACTCGTGGTACTCCTTGGCGCCACGCTTTTTGAGTCCGTTGTACTCCAACCTGGGTCGCCTTCCCGCGAAATCAAGCAAGGCCCAAGCGGTTGTCAGGGTCCCGCCTATCAGGCCATCCTTGATGATCTCGTCATAGCTGGTGACAAAATTCGACAAGTCAGAACGTATGGGCACATAGGAAGGATAAGCTGCCTGATCTTCTCGCCCTCCTTCGGCCGTTCCCATGCAATATGTAAACCAGGCCCAATTCGGCCCTTTTTGCTAGCTGGGTGCCATCATAACTCAAAGCAGAGATTCAGGACGGCACATTTTTGGGACACCTCTGGTATGAGCACATTTTTGGGACACCTCTGGTATGCGGCCTTCACCATAAATTAGTGTCTTTTCATCTTGTTCTGGAGTAACATCACTAACTCGGTATCTATTAAGATGAAGGCGACCTCGATAGCTGTCGTACTATTGCTGCTTTCAACCCTCCCGTGCCGAGTAGCGCATGGCCAACAGCCCCCCGCATCCCAGGCACAACCCAAGCCAACGCCGATTACTGCAGATGTGAACCCTTTCGTCTGCCCAGACCCAAAGGCGAAGGTGGCGTGTGAATCCTATTTGGAACTAAAGAGAGTGCACGACAAAAACCTCGAAAGCTCGCTCTCTAACGCAACAAACGCAACATATGTCTGCTTCAGGCCAGGTGTGGACGAGTTTTTCTTGGTTAGCTTTAACAAGCCGTCCTACCTCAATACTCGTTGGGACAAGAATCTGAAACAGCTCGTAATTGGTGACGATGCAACGGCGCAGGGAAATGGCTATACGTCTGCATTCAACAAAGGGATTCCAGATGGAAGGACCGTACCGAACTTTGTCTTTGCCGGGACCTGGCACCACTTTTCTGAATCTTGGGGAGGAGATACTTTCGAATCCGACCGCACCAACTTCAAGCGAGCTAACGAATCCAAACAGCGGGTACTTGTTATCGACGCATCTCAAATCAGTATCCAAGACTTCCAGTACACCAACAGCGAAAGCAAGACCATCCATTACAACCTGACCATACAAAGATCGACGGGCCGATTCTCGGAGACCTTTCTTGGAGAGGACAATAAAGTCCCGTTCATTGACCGCTCCGGACGCTGTTTGGTACAATCTAAATAATGCACGGACCGTTGCATGCTCCTGGAGCCTCGGGGCAGGGCTTGAGCCCTCGACAGGCCTGCCCTGATCAGGGAACACTTTTTTACAAAGATGGTTCATCAGAACGTTCGACTTGCTTAGTTCGTGCTAGAATGTTGCTGCAATTTGACTTTCTTACGCAAAACCGGAAATCTCAGAAGCTCAACCAAGATCTCAGGATCGAGAAATGTCGCAGCAAAATGCTATTCCCAAAGACACAATAATCGAATTTCTCAGAAAACGGGATTACCGCCTCGTACGCGAACTTGGTCGGGGCGCTTGTGGCAAGACCGTGTTGCTTCACGACGATCAAATAGACGAGAACTTCGTATGCAAGAAGTACCTGCCCTTTTCGGAGAGTAACAGACAACAGCTTTTCTCCAATTTTGTCCGCGAAATTAAGCTACTGCACCAGATACAGCACCCAAATGTTGTTCGGCACATAGGAAGGATAAGCTGCCTGATCTTCTCGCCCTCCTTCGGCCGTTCCCGTTAGCAGCCTCCGGATCAGGAGAAGTAGGGGGCGGCGGTCGATGCTGCTGCAATTGGCGGGGGTCTCGTCGGCAGGCCCAGGCAATCAAGAATCCTATGGATGGCTTCGGGCGGATTGATCGCTGCAAGGATGCGCATGCGGCCGCCGCAACGGGGACATTTTAAAACGTCAATCTCAAAAACTCTTTTTAAAAGCTGAGCCCAGGATAAGGGGGGCTTTTCTCGCTTTTCTCTCTTATCTCGCAAGGCTAACTATCATGGGATACCTGGACCTGGCACGCGAAGCACTAAAGGATAAGGGCCGGATTCTGGACGGTCACAAGGTGGACCGCGTCATCTGGGAAACGGATAAGGCTATTGTCTTCGAGGATGCGGAAGGGCGATTCTGGAGGTATCTGGCCAGCTACGGGAAGGCGTGGCCGGTCATTATCGAGGGGATGAAATACAACTGAAAGGAGCGGGACATGGATCATGCGGACTTGAATGACATTGCCGAGGAAATAGCCGGTTACGTGAACGGCGGACAACATTGGATTGTAGTTGCCGAACAGTCCCCGGCAACGGCCAAGTTTATTGCTGACATCATAGAGACCTGGTGCGAGAGCAAGCATTTCAGGTGCGCAAGCAGCACTTTCGGTGCTGTACCGATCATGATTGCGGCTTTTCCCAAATCCCGAGTGTCCGCCGATGTGCTGCGGGAGGGCCTGTCTGCGATGATAGGCGCGGTCGCGTATACGCTTGAGCAAGGCGGGGACATTCTCTACCTGGTTCGACCGAAGGACGCTGAGGGATTCCGGGAGGCTTTCCACGCCATGGTCAAGCTGGGCGTTCGTCGTCCTGGGAGAAACTAATGCCCAGGGATCCGTTCTATAACACGGCATCATGGAAGCGCCTGCGCAAGACGAAGCTGGCTCGTGATCCTTTGTGTGAATACTGTCCAACCAACCATCGACAGCCAGCGACTGAGGTTGACCACGAGGTTGCAATCAATGCAGGCGGGGATGCCTATGCATGGGAGAACCTGCGTTCGGCCTGCCACGAGTGCCATAGCAGAAAGACATACTACGTTGAGCGCTTGGGGCGGGATCGCGTACCAGTCAAGGGAGTGGATCCAAAGACAGGATTACCTGTCGATCCAATGCACTGGTGGAACAAAAAAAATTTGCCAGAGCTGACGCCTAAAGACCGGGCGCGCGTTGAAAAACATACTTAGTTATAGGGAGGATCGCAGTTCCATTTTGTGAGAATGCGGCAACTTTGGCAAGAGAGCAATTATGATTAAAGGTATAGGATTGAAAAATATTCCCAAAATCAGCCACGTCCGCACATTTCTGTTTTTAGCGGAAGCGATAATAGCCGTTGGGACCAACATCGCCATTTCAACGACAAGCATAAGCAAAAGGTTAAGGAGATCCATGTCATCTTCCCCTAACGTGTTTGCAATCTAGCCTAACGCAAAACTAGGGATTTTGCAATATGTAAACCAGGCCCAATTCGGCCCTTTTTGCTAGCTGGGTGCCATCATAACTCAAAGCAGAGATTCAGGACGGCACATTTTTGGGACACCTCTGGTATGAGCACATTTTTGGGACACCTCTGGTATGCGGCATTTTTGCGCCGGCTGCGAGCCTGAGGCCCCGAGTGATTCCGGAAGCAGAAGGATCAAGCCTGCCGCGGCATCCGGGCTGTCAATCCGGAGTCGAGGTTCCGGCAACCGATCCAGAAAAGACCGGGAAGAAGCGAGGCGGTCAACCGAGAAACTACTCCTGGGCTACTCTTATGAAACGGGTGTTCGACCAATCGACCAACTGCATGTCGCGCCGGAGAGATGACTTCGCCTATCCGGATTACGCACCCCTTTCACCCCCTATTCGGACAAGAGATCGACTGCGTCGAGCGGCGGATCGGATGGGGCGATGACCTGCTC
>JAIQGI010000067.1 GCA_020072565.1 Terriglobia bacterium | reverse complement strand
TACGCTCGCCTTCACTCCGCTCCGGGGCAACCATCCCCGTCTCTCTCTTCAATTCTGCTATTCCCATCTTGGATTTTCACCCTACCCTCTACATTAAATTAGCATGGGGTAGGTGTCTCAGCATCATAGGCACAGAGGGGAGCGCTCCCGCAACGATTGAACCTCAATCCGGTGTGGTGGGAGGTGACATGGCATTGCTGATTATTGACGTTCAAAATTTCTATTTCGCGGGCGGCAAACTGCCGTTAACCGGGCCTGTCGAGGCCAGCGTTCAAGCGAGAGCGTTGTTGGAACGGTTCCGGGCTTTGAAGAAACCCGTATTCCACGTCCAGCACCTCCCGGCAGGGAAGGAGAGCTATCGTCAGGGAGCCGATGATCCGCAATACGCGATTCACTCCAATGTGGCACCCCTCCAGGACGAAAAGATCATTTATAAGCATGAAGCGAACAGTTTCCGTGGCACGTCGCTCTTAACTGAACTGAAGAGCACCGGGGTCAAGAGGCTGGCTATCTGCGGCATGCAGACTCACATGTGCGTGGAGGCTACCGTGCGGGCGGCAGTGGATTTCGGATTTGAGGTGATGCTGGCATCCGACGCGTGTGCTACGCGACCGCTCACCTTCAACGACCGCGAAGTATCCGCGGACACCGTGCAGGCAACAACGCTGGCGGTATTAAACGGCTCCTATGCGCGTGTCATGACCACCTCTGAACTCCTCGCCCTCCTGAAATGATACGCAATGATTTCGGGACAGGCGCGAATGGCGTTTAATTAAGGAAACAGGGTGCGACCCTGGCGGGCTCAGCCATGCCGGCGAGCCATCGGTTGCTACAATCCCCGAAGCCGTTGGCGTCCGCAAGCCCTGTAAGGGCGGCCGTAGTTTTCAGCCCAGGGCGCAAGCCCTGGGATAAGACGCAAATGATGGATGAGCCCTGTAAGGGCGATGCAGAAGCGCCTGCAATGCCCCGATTACAAGGACCTTGCATCGCCCTTACAGGGCTCTCTTTGCTAATGGCTCCCCATTCCCAGGGCTCACGCCCTGGGCTGCGGACTGCGGACGCCCCTTTCGGGGCTTAAGCCCTTGCTCCTGGCATGCTCAAGACGATTCCAATCACCCTTATTTGAGCGCCATTCGCGCCTGTCCCCGAAATTAGACACCGCGTCCAAAGAGCAGAATATAACTGGCACGAAGAACATGAAGGGAGTCTGGCAAAGCGCATTCTCCCCTACGTTCTGCCGATGCTGCGCTCGCGATGACTCGGACTGCCTAGCCCGCATTGCCCCGATCGCTGCCTTCGGCACCGACAATCGGCTTATCAGTAAGGCAACCAGTTTTCTCATAGCGGATCTCCGGACGCTGAAAAACGCAGACGGACTCCGACAGTTTTGCTCCGGTCGGCGTGCAGAAGCTTTTGCCGCTACCCAGGGGCAGGGGTCTGGCAAACGCCCTCCCGCTCAGCCGCGAGCGGCGCTCACGGTCATTTCGCATCAACTCTTCGTTCGGTTCCTCGCAGGTTCCTGCGGAGACCGAGGCCACGACGAAAAAGAGCCGTTCCACTGGTGTTACCGGCAAGAGGAAGAAGGTGCTCGAGACCGCCGGCGCAATCGAGCCGGCGTTACCTGATCGGGATGGTTATATTGACCGCGACCGGTACAGGTTCACCCCCGCGGCGTCCCGGGGTTATGACCTGGGCCCGGCTCAGTACATCCTGAATTTCCGGCGATTCCGGACCTGCGACCCTTTCGACTGCGAGGATTTCCCCTGCCTCACTTACATATACCCTGTAACTCACGACATTAGCGGGACCGAAAGGGGTGCTGGCGGTCTGAGGTAAGGCAGCACCGGCTGCCTTGGCAAATGCGCCCAGAGCGGCAACATCTACATTCAGTTGTGGAGGCTCGATGGTGTTGCCACCGCCTGCCCTGACTCCGCCCAAAATCCCACCTGTCACACCTCCGGCGACGCCACCTGTCACACCTCCCGCAACACCTCCTGATCTTCCTCCGACGACTCCACCCGGAGTTCCCCCGATAACGCCGCCGCCCCCCGCGAATGTCCCCACCGAATAGAACAGGCGGCCGGCTCTAAAGAGATAGTCCGCGGACATGATCTGGATGTTCTGGACGCCCTTCGCTCGCAGGTTTTGTAGGCTCCGATCGAGAACGGGGAAAGTGATCTGGCGGTCAGGCGTGGCCACCAGCGTGCCCTGAACCTCTCTAAACCCGTCAAGGAATACCACGCCGCCGCCGGCATCCTTCAAATTTCCTTCCGGATCGATGACGATCTTATCCGGAATACCGAAACCAAGAATCACATTCGTCATGACGGGAACGGGCTCGCCATTGAGAAGAGTCGGGGCGTAACGCCACTGCCTCACAGCGTTTACGGCAGCCTGTTCGAACAACGGAGCCCCAAGCGCAATCCGGAAGCCCGTGGGCTCTCCGGCTTCATTGATGACAATCTCCAGCATTACCATGCCGGCGATCCGATTCTCTATAGCCTCTCTGGGCATTATCGGATCCACTCTCTTTGTCAGCTTCGATTCCAGAACGGCGTTGCCAACGCGTATGGGTTCACGCTGCGGAGGCTTGGGAGCTGGATTATTGGCGCCGGCGGGCGCAGGAGTCGCCGGTATTTTGGTTTCCCGGATCGCAGGCTCCAGGACCCTGGGCTTCAGTGCATGATTATCGACGAGGGTCGGTGTCGCCTGCGCATCCGGTGTTGCGGGGATTCTCTTCTCCTGCAGCGCTGTCGCCCGCTCCGGACCGTGGGCGGAAACGGCAACGCAGAAGAGCCCCGCGGCGAAGACAATGAAAAGATAGACGAGGCGATGTCTTTCTCTGATCTGATAGCTGGTATGCATCATACGACGAATCCTCCTTCCCAGATTTGAGGAGCTCTCGGCCATGGCAATCCCGAGGAGCTGCTCGGACGGCTGATGGGCAACCGTTTCGGCAACCTTCAACATCGAACGCACATAGGTAGTCGTGCCCCCACCGGAGCGGCGCACAACCTCATCGTCACAGGCCAATTCCCGTTCACCGCGCATCGTCCAGTTGGCGAGCCAGACCATCGGATGGAAAAAGTGCAGCACCTGGAGCACGATCTGAGCAGAGTTGACGAGGCAATCCCGGCGTCGGATGTGAACCAGTTCATGAAGCAGCACCGGCTCCAGCGCATCCAGGGGCCATGAGTTTGCCATGGCCCCGGGGAGGACAATTCTAGGTCGCATCACTCCATGCACCGCAGGGATCGGCAGCCTTCCGATCTGGTCGGCTTGAACCAGCTGAATCGCTCCCCTCAGGCCCATTCCCTCAGCCAGTCTCCGCAGCAGGGCAATGAGCTCGGGACGTTCCACCGGACGGAATGCGCCCGTCGAGCGGCGAACCTGGGCAGCGCGCGCGCCGATCATGCAACCCAGCAAAAGAATCCCGGACAGCCATGCCAGACATGCCGGCAGCGCGATTTCGACCGCGCCACCGCCTCGCGGGGAAGGTTTTTGTGGCTTCCCCAAGGACGCAGGGCCGGTTATGCCAGGGCCTGCGTCCGCCTCCGATGAGACTGTCACTGCGGGCTGCAATCGGGCGGCCGTTGTCATCCAGTGGATGCCGGCGGCGAAAAGACGCCCGGGATACTGTCCGATCCCCAGTGGCGACAGAAAGGTCGTCGGCACGGAAAGGCGAGCCAGTACCACGAACCACAATAGATATCGATAGCGTGCCGGAGAGCGACGGAGACAGAGGCTGATCGCATAGACAAGGATAATGAGAATGGTGACCTGCAAGCTGACTGGCCACACCTGGGCAGCCCAGTAGTGGGCGAGCCTCGCGAGCCAATTCATTTTTGCTTCTCCTCGGCTTTTTTTAACAGATCCTTCAGCATCTCGAGCTCTCGCTCGTTGATCGCCTCGTTTTTTGCGAGGTGCTGAAACAGAGGGGCAACGGAGTTGTCCAGCACGGTGGTGGCGAAGTCCTCAACCGCACTGGCAACGACCGATGCCCGGGAGACGGCCGGCGAGAAGATGCACAGCGGCCCGAGCTTCTCCATTTTGAGGTAGCCTTTGGCCGCGATGCGATCCAGCAGAGTTTTGGTGGTCTGATAGTCTCGCTCCCGGTGCATCCACAATGCCTCGTGGATCTGGCGCGCGGTGGCTTTGCGGAGCTTCCAGCACAGGTTCATGACCTTCCACTCGGCCGGCGACAGTTTGCGTGATCTGGTTGCCATGGTTGGGTTGCCTCCAAGCTTGTAGCAACACTACCACAGTTGTGGTGATGATGTCAAGTGCCATTCGATAGCCCGGACTATTCATGAATATGCGACCAAAAAGCGGTTTTGGACGCAGAAGAACGCCGACGAGCGCCGCCGGTTCGGCCTTGGTCGGCGTGCAGGAGCTTCTGCTTCATGAATAATTCAGGCTGGAGTTTAACGGCCTGACTCCGTCAGAAGGGACTCCATTGCCGGTTCCAAAGTGATCGCTTTTTTTCAGACAGGCGACGGGGCAAGGGCACGAAGCCCTTCGGCTATGGCACGTCCAATGTTGGCCATGAGGTCACGCCGTCCGTTCACTGCATACAGGGTTGGCGTGAGCGCCCAAAGCTCCTGCTCGATTCTCCGCGCGGGAGGCGGCGCGGAACCGCGCCGCTGCGCGATTTCGCCGAGCAGCAATGGCAGTACCTTGTCGGAAAGGCGCAACGCCGTGTCGACAACGAACAGCCCAAGATTGGGCCGCAGCAGCTCCAGGCGATCAAAAAATGCGCTGATTTCGGCGGCGGCCAGGTTCTTGGGAGGGGAGGATTTCAGCTCCACATAAACCAGTTTCCCTTCGGCGCACGCAATGATATCGAAGTCGCCACCCACGCCTCGTGTGTGAAGTTTGACCCCGGCGGCAACATCAAATGCGAAACTGCGCCGCAACTCGCGCGCGACGTACCACTCCAGGCTTCCGCCGAAGCTCTGCGCGGGCCAGAGCAGCCGATAGCGGCCGCGCGCGCAAATTGCGGCCAGCCCCAGGTCCACCAGAGACCTTGCATAGGCCCTTGCCTGTGCGCCTGTTACAAAGCGGGTTGTTTCCCGTGGAGTAAATCCGTGGGGCTTCTGAATGGCACCCCGAAAAAACAGCCTAAAGGCGTAATGGCCGAGCAGCTCAGAAAATGGATCGGCCACTTCGCGCTCGAGATCGTCGGGAAAGGGGAGGTCGGGGCGTGTTTCCAAAGGCCGGAATCCCCGACGTATCAGCATGGCGAGCGCTTCACCGGTCGAAGAAGCCGCCTGTAGCCGGCGCCGCATCGGCCTCTCCCTTACCGCCATCGATTCGAGCTCCACAACCGTACGACTCTTGGGCATGGCGTATCCGATTATTGATTTATCGGCGAGGCGGGGCCGGTATTCCGGATCTCCCGCGCTATCTTCCACCCTCCGTGGAGTTGCCGCCGGCGGATCTGGACTTCCTTAAAATGCATCGCCTTTGGCTCACTGCAGTGGGGCACTCCGTTTCACCTGATTGTAACCTTTTGCGTTCTTTGCCGGTATGATCATCTGAACAGGTAGCCATGGATATCGACGCCCTGGGGGACGAAGTTTTGATGAGGCGGGTGTGCGCGCGGGATGTCGACGCCTTCCGTGTTCTCTACGGCCGCTACGAGCTGCGTGTCTTCAACTTCGTTTTCCGCTGCGTCGGCGAGCGCGCCCTCGCCGAGGACCTGCTCCAGGAGACTTTCTGGAGGGTATGGCAGGCAGCTCACACTTTCGATCCCGCACGCGGCGGATTCCGATCGTGGCTCTACCGGGTGGCGCTTAATGCCACCCGGAGCGAAATGGGGCTGAAGCGTTACTCATGCGAATCCCGGGAAGGCGAGATGGCTGAAAAGACGGTCCTGTTGATGGAGAGGGGTCCCCGGGATGATCCGGAAACCCGATTCGAGCGCGGGGAGACGGCAGCCCTCGTTGCCACGGCACTGGCTGGTCTTTCCCCGGCGCTGCGCGAGGTGGTCGCGCTCCGCTGTATGGAAGGGATGAAGTTCAGCGAAATCGCAGCCGTCACCGGAGCGCCCGCGGGGACACTCAAGACGCGCTTTCACCGTGCAGTCGCCGAATTGCGACGCCGGCTTGCACCAGGAGAGCAATAGACATGAGACACCTTCAAGACGAAGAACTGGTCGGTCTTGTCTTTGACGAGCTTGACGGGGAGGAACGGGATACCTGCAATGAGCATCTCATGGCATGCCCGGGGTGCACCGCGGCGTTTGAGGCGCTTGCCCGAGCGGTGAACCTGCTCGAGAGGGAACCGACCGAAGCCCCGCCTCCATTCGCATGGGCGCGGCTGAAGGCACGAATCGAGAAATCCGGTACCGGTCGCGACTGGGCGGAGCCCGCATGGACGCCTCTGATCCTGGGAAACATCGCCGGAATGATCCTGGTACTGCTTTTTATCTTTCTGACCGGAGGCTGGCTGGCAACAACCCCCCTCTGGCAGTCTCTCCGCGCATGGAGGCTGGCCGCTGAGATCGGGCCGCACGGATTGACGGCAGTTGTTTTTTTTGGCGCCGGGGCACTGGTGACTCTCGCCCTGACTCCCATCTTCTGGTGGGAATCCCGGCGCCCGCGAAACGGTTTTGTCCAATGAATGCCTGGCAGGCCAGGCAGCGATTGGGGAGGGAAATATGATGCCAAACAAAAAACGTATCCTTCGGAAAATGGCTTTGATCGGCATGGTGGTGTTCGCCGTCTCAGGGTTGAGCCTCTGGATCACCGAGTACATGCACCGGAAGGGCGAAACCGAATACGAGAGAGCCTGGACCGAGAAGAGGGAGGAGAAGATCCGTAAATACCGGGCCTACCTGCAGGAGACGGCAAAAAAGGTCGTCAAACTCCCTGCAGATCCCAACATTGTGGGGCAGGCACAGGCACGCTATTTCGAAGAATATCCCAACATCCGCCTGTACCTCTGGGCGATGGACACCGGCGGTCAATTCCAGTTCGGAGTCCCTCGGGAAGCATTTGCCCGCTTGAACCGTGCCTACGACACCTATCAGAAACTCATAGAACAGGAGGGCCGGTTTACCGATCGTCAGGACTTTATCCGCAGGCTGGTGCAGGATCAGAGGAACATGAATTTTGAACACTACGAGGCAAAAATGGCGGGGCAGGAGGGTTCCGAAAGGGTAGCTCAGGCGGAAGATCGTGGCCCCTATGAACACGACGGATTGGTTTTCTCCACCCCTTTTCAGAACGAACGGGGAGAAATGCTCGGCAATCTCTACTTGAAGGTATCCGGCATCGATGATGGCCGGGGCTACTTCCAGAATGAGTATCAGGGCCCCCAGGATTTTTCAGGCGGCCTGTTGGGCGCTTCGGTGCTGTTTCTCTGGTTCCTTCTCCCCACCTGGGTCTATCTCGATGCTAAAGGCAGAGGAGTTGACTCGCCGGTGCGGTGGTCTGTCCTCACTCTCGTGTCGCTCGTATTCGGCCTGGCCATCTATCTGATCCTGCGCCCGGAAGAAGGAACCAAGGGAGTGTGTCAAAACTGCGGCAGAACCACGGGCGGCGAAAAATTCTGTCCCTTCTGCGGATCGCCCGCGACCAGCGATTTTTGCCCCAGGTGCGGTTATCCGGCCCGTGCGGAATGGACCTACTGCCCGAATTGCCAGACCGCGATCCAGAAGGCTCCGGAACCAGCACCTGCCGCGACCCAGGAACCGGCCATTCAGCCGGAGTCGCAGGCATAAGAGAAACAAGAACAACGGTGACTCGCCGCCATTTCCCCAATTTCACCGGGCGGCCTACAGCTGCCAGTCGGTATCTGAATTGGGGAAATGGCAGCCGGTCACCGTGGGGAGCTTATTATTTTCGCATCTGTTGCCTGAATTGAATTTACCTCGGTCCGGCCCCGCTTAACACTGAAAATTTCCTCTAATTTGCGATAAAATTGGATGGTATAAAATACCACATAATTGGCTGTTGTAGGTCATCCGATCGTGGAGTAACAATATGGTCGGAGTCAGAGCCGTGATGACAACGGCAGCTGCGAGGAAGGGGAACTATGGTGCTCCTGAAAATCGATCGGCAGGCTGCGAGTCCGGTCTTCATGCAGATCACAAACCAACTCAGGCAGCTGATTGAAAACGGTGCCCTGAAAGTCGGGGCCAGGCTTCCGGCCACCCGAAGCCTGGCGCAGGCACTGGGTGTGAATCGGACCACCGTGTGCGAGGCGTACCAGCAACTGTGGGCGCTCGGCTATCTCGAAAGCCGGTCCGGTTCCTACACCCGGATGCGCTCGCGCGGTCGCATCGTTCAGCCCCGCGAGCGCTCCAAGTCAGGCGCCATTCGCTGGTCGCAGGCGACACCCCGGGCCCGCGAGAAGTTCTTTAAGCAGATGCGGGGGTTTGCCGCCATGGCCAATGCCGTCGGGTCGCCGGGCGAGATCAATTTGAGCCGCCTCGACATGGACAGCCGGCTTTTCCCCCTCGAGGAGTTTCGCCGCAGTCTACAACGTGTGTTTGCCGCACAAGGGGCATCCCTGCTGAATTATGGCGAAGCCCAGGGGTACCTTCCCTTGAGGGAATACATCGCGGAGCGCAGCCGGATCCACGGGCTTTCTGCCGACGCTTCCGAGGTTCTGATCACCAACGGCTCGCAGCAGGCGATCGATCTGGTATCCCGCCTGCTGGCCCCGGGAGGAGAAACGGTGGTCATCGAATCACCTACCTACGCCAACGTCATTCAGATCCTCCAGTACCACCAATGCCGAATCATTGGCATCCCGATGAGGCCGGATGGAATGGATCTGGGCTGTCTGCGCAAGGCCCTGGATCACCGGCGACCCATGTTTGTTTACACCATGCCCAACTTCCAGAATCCGACCGGCGTAACCACGAGCCAGATCCATCGCGAGCAGCTGCTCGCCATTTGCGACCGGCATCGGGTGCCTCTCGTCGAGGATGGTTTCGAGGAAGAGATGAAATATTTCGGCAAGGTCTCTCTCCCGATCAAGTCGATGGATCAAAACCAGGTGGTGATCTATCTGGGGACGTTTTCGAAGGTGCTGTTCCCGGGCGCGCGTGTCGGCTGGATCATTGCCGACCGGGAATGCATACATCGGCTGTTGGCAATCAAGCGCATGAGCGACCTCACGACGGCCCCGCTCCTGCAGGCTGCGCTTTGCGATTTTTGCCGCCGCGAGCTGTTCGACCTGCACGTACGCCGCATGCACCGCATATTCCGTAAGCGTCTTCAGGTGGCACTGGCGGCGCTCAACACGCATCTGCCCGCGAAGGATGTCAGCTGGACGGAGCCTGCCGGAGCTTTTCTAATATGGGTCAAATTCAAGAATGCGAGAATTGCAGCAAGCCGGTTTTATCGGCTCTGCGCGGAGGAGCGCGTGCGCGTGTCACCCGGCGCCTTCTATTTCCCCAAGGCGGAGGGCAACGCATCGTTCCGTGTCTCGATTTCAAATCTCGACGAGGCGGAGATCCAGGAGGGTATCTGCCGTCTGGGCCGTGCGATAAAGAGGGCACTGTCCTGAGCGCGTCACCGCGCGCAGATACTGCGGAAAGGGAGCATGGCAAGCAAACCTGATCATCCCGGCCGTGGCAGGCGTGGCTGGGTGGCGGCCGCTTCTTTTCGATGCGCCGGAACGGTCTTATTGATTTTTGGAAGCAGCCTCTCATGCGCATGGGGCGCACCCTACGACGCATAAAGATCAGGGTAAGGTTTGGAGACATGAGGAGGGGCGCGGGCGGCCCGACCGCGCTCGGCAGAGTCCATTTTCGAAGCAGGAAACGGAGGTTTGACATGGCAGAGAAAAACACTGGAACCTGGGCAGTCAAGGCAGGTCTCGCCCAGATGCTCAAGGGTGGAGTCATCATGGATGTGACGTGCGCGGAACAGGCAAAGATCGCGGAGGATGCCGGCGCGTGCGCCGTGATGGCGCTCGAGCGCGTGCCCGCAGATATCCGCCGCGAGGGGGGTGTGGCGCGCATGGCGGATCCCTCCAGAATCATCGAGATCATGAACGCGGTATCGATTCCGGTGATGGCCAAGGCGCGCATCGGTCATTTCGTCGAAGCACAAGTGCTCGAAGCCCTCGGGATCGATTACATCGACGAAAGCGAGGTGCTCACGCCTGCCGACGAAGAGAACCACATCGACAAGCACCCGTTCAAGGTGCCGTTCGTGTGCGGATGCCGCAACCTCGGTGAGGCGCTCCGGCGCATTGCTGAGGGCGCGGCAATGATTCGCACCAAAGGGGAAGCCGGCACCGGTGATATCGTCGAGGCGGTGCGTCATGCGCGCGCCGTGCTGGGAGAGATTCGCCGCATTCAAAATCTGCGCCCCGATGAATGGATGCGTGCTGCAAAAGAGATGGGGGCACCCTATGAGTTGGTGAGGCAGACGGCGGAACTCGGCCGTCTGCCGGTAGTGAACTTTGCGGCCGGAGGCATCGCTACTCCCGCCGATGCTGGGTTGATGATGCAGCTCGGGGTTGACGGCGTGTTCGTCGGATCGGGAATCTTCAAGTCCAGCGATCCGGCAAAGCGCGCAAAGGCGATCGTGGAAGCGACCACGCACTATGCGGATCCTGAGGTCATCGCCAAAGTGTCCTGCGGTCTGGGTGACGCCATGCCCGGTCGTGCTGCGCGCGACATTCCAGAAAGGGAGCAACTTGCCGTGCGGGGATGGTAGATCCAATACCGCCTCAGGACAAAGGCGAAAAACCAATCATCCATCATGGATGAAAAGGGTTCAAATGAGAATCGGAGTTCTGGCGCTTCAGGGCGCGTTTGTTGAACACATCCGGGTATTGAAATCCCTGGGCGTCGATACGGCGGAAGTGCGCAAGCCCGGGCAGCTCTCCAACTTGGACGGGTTGATCCTTCCCGGTGGGGAAAGCACGACCTTCGGCAGGCTGGCAACGACCTTTGGACTGATGGAGCCGATGCGCGCATTCTGCAGTTCCGGCAAACCGGTGTGGGGCACCTGTGCCGGCATGATTCTGCTCGCAAAAGACGCGGGATGCGATCAGCCCCGTATCGGCGCCCTGGATGTAAAGGTTGAGCGCAATGCGTTCGGCCGGCAGGTGGAGAGTTTCGAAGCCGACCTCGATATTCCCGTGTTGACGCCACCGGCGCCGTTTCACTGCGTTTTCATCCGCGCCCCCCTGATCGCAAGCGCCGGCATCGGGGTCGAAGTCCTGGCCAGGCTGCCTGACGGCACGATTGTCGCCGCGCGCCAAAACAACGTGCTCGCGACATCGTTTCATCCTGAGCTGACGAACGACAATCGGTTCCATCGTTTCTCCATCGAGGCGTGAGCAGCTCTCTCGCCGCCCGAAGGAGGTAGTCCAAGGCGCTCTCCAGGTCCTGGCTTTCTGCGCGTGTGCAGGCCGACCGGCCGGTCATTTCGCAGTTTTGTTCTTGCTGCGATTCGCATACCATGTGCCGCTATGAGGAACCGCAAGCTCGTGATCCGCTCGACCCTGGCCCTTCTGGCAGCAATAGTCCTGACCGCCGTCCTGGCTCTCGGCTGGTTCCGGTATCACACCTCTGATTTGCCCGACCTTTCGGCGTTGCGCGGCTTCACGCCGGCAGCCATGGAGTACGTAACGATCGATGTCGATGGCCGATCCGTTCCCTTGTGGACGTTTTCCAAGGAAAGCCTCGGCCAAACCCTGCGAAACGCCGTTTTGGCCGCCGAGGGCGAGATAGATACTCGCGGCTGGGCCCGCCGTCTCTATGAGGATTACACCTCGAGCCCGCAGACTCACCGCTTCGGCAGCTACTCCTTCCAGACCGCCCGGACTCTCTCCTATCGCAGTCCCCGTCACCGTACCCTGGCAGAATTGCGAGCCGCCATGCAGATCGAGCGCCTCTTCACACAGGACGCGATCCTGACCATCAATTTCAGGAACAGGTGCGCCTGTCTCCGAAATCCATGATCGCGACTCAGACACTGCAGGGCAAAAAACAGCCACGAATGGTGTCTGCAGAAGCGCATTCGTGCTAATTGTGCCATTCGTCGCCCGCCTTTTTGCCGCTGTCTGAATCACAGTCCTATGGAAGCGACTCGGGGATGCACAGGTCCCTGGCGGCAACACATGATGGAGCTTCACACAGGTCACCTGACGATTTGCGCAGGGACGCTGGCAAGCTGCGACATGTCCTCCGTGAAGAACAGCTCGAAGCCGAGCAGCCCGTAGTCTGAAGTGACTTCGACGTGTCCGCTCCCCAAAGGCAGGGGTTTGGTAAAAAAGCCTGCCCCGGCGACGGGATAGCTCAGAATTTTCGCGATCTTTTCATTCTTGCCGATCGTGTCCGTCGCCTCGGCCACTTTGTTCCCCTGGCCGTCAAAAACTCGAATGGTGTACTGCACCGGAACGCCGAAGGGATTCAGCAGGGCAATGCCGGTCTGGTAGTTGCCCCCGGCCCCCGCAGCCACCTGGTGCGCGATGTGCGAGAAGATCAGCTTCTGTCTCGGGATGGAGGCGGCCGGAACTGCGGCTCCGGACTGAACGCGGCCGTCATCATAGCGAAAGTCGGTAAAACCGACCAGTCCTGCCCGGTCGCTCTGCACGACCACATAGCCCGTGAAAAGTGTGCCGCTTTCCATCCCGAAAAGGTTCGCTACGGGTTCGAGCAACTGGGCTCTGCCCCACAGCTCCCGATTTACAGGCTTTCCGAGGATGTAGCCGTCGCTCGTGTAGGCGGTCAAAACAAGATGTGCGAAATCGTCGCCCGAATTTATGATTCCGATGTTGGTGGCATACCCCTGGTTCACGGCGAAATGCGGGAAATACAGGCGCCCATCCGAGCCGGGCGAGACGGCTTTCAAGGCCGACATCCCCTGGGTATCTCCAAAAAGCTCGAGGCCCGATATGGGCCGATCCGACCGAATCTTCACATATCCCGCGGAAGCCGCGATCCCGTCGAAAGAGAATACACACAGCCCTTTCGGCGCGATGACGCTGCTCTGGGGACTTCCGGCAGCACTCCCTGAAGCCGCATACAAGGTTGCGTCCACGGTCGCGGGGTTGACACCCGGATTGAAAAGGAAATAGGTCGTCCTGGTCGCGGTGCCGGCGATGTGCCGCATCAGCAGCAGATCGGTCGCAGCCTCGCCCGCAACGTCGACTCCGTCGGCAAACCGTTTGAACTCCCGGTCGAAGACCATGAAGAAACCGGCCAGCTTCTGGTCCGAGTCAGCCAAAACCGCTCCCAGTTGCGATTTTCCCGGATCGAAGCCGAACAGCTGATATCCGAGGACTGGGACCTGAGCCCCGGCAGCCACCGTGAGGGTGTTGCCTCCCAGGAATTCTCCAGATTCGCCATAGGCCGAAAATCTCACGTTGGCGCTGGCAGTCCCGGTATTCACGACCGCCAGTCCGGTAGTCAGATCATCTCCGAGTGCAGGCAGGTTCCCGTTCGCCAATAATGGGAATACCAGGGGGTAGTTGGATCCCATCTCGATGGCGCCCAGGTCCACCTTCCCCTCACCCGCCCTGCTTCCGGCGCCCGCAACGCGCAGGTGTTGCTTGTAGTCGAGAAAGGGCAACCCGGGGGCGCCATTATCTCCTTGATCCACATCCCTGCTGTAATAAGTTGGTCTTATATCATAATTGTCTGATAATGCATCTACCAACTGGGATGTTTGCGTTTCAAAAATGCTGTTGAAACCTGCAAGACGAACCCACGTTGTGCTTCCAGCGATGCAAGTGTTATTGATAAACTGGACGACATTCAGCCGATCAGAGCTGAAGGGCGGAGCTCCCAGCCACGAGTTACTTCCAACTTGTGAGGTAACGATATTGTTGACCAGGGATGCGGAATCAGAGTCCTTGATATAGACGCCCACTGCGCCCGAAAGTTTGATGAGATTCGCCTCTATGCGCACACTGGCAGGGTTGGTCAGTATGCCGTATTGGACGTTGGAGCGAATGATATTTCCGGCGATTGTAGCAACAGCCGACTGGAACAGCCCGATTCCCGCCCTCGTGTTCGAATCAAAGGTGCTGTTGGTGATGGTGAATCGCCCGCCCAGAAGCGCAAGGCCGTCGCTGGTGGAGCCCGTGTTCTTCACGAAGTTGCTTTCGTCGATCGTGCCCGAACAGGATTCCAAAGTCGCCCCGGCCTTGGTATGGTTGGAAATCGTCGACCTCAGGATCTGAACATTCGAGTGATGTGCGGTGATCCCACCGTCCCCGTTCTTGTCCAGCGTGGTTCCGCTGAGTGTGATCTGACTGCCTTCGAGTGCCAGAATTCCCGGTCCGGTGGATCCAGAGATGATCGACTGGGTGATATTGACGGTCGCTCCGCCATCGACCACCACGCCGCTCGAAGAACTGAAGTCCGCCATATTGGAAATTGTGCAGTGGTCGATGGTCACCGAACTCAAAGAAGAAGCGGACAGTTGCGTAACCCAGATGCCGACGTCGCCTTCCTGTAGGGTGATGCCTTGCAGCAGAAGATTCTGCAAGCCAAGGACCCTCAAGCCGGCGGTCGCTCCGCTCCCTTTCAAGACCGGGTTTTTGCCGGCAGCAGCCCGGATCGTGACGCCGTGCAGAGGGAGACCGTCGCGATTCGTCGCCAGGACCTGGCCGCTCCAGTAGGTCTCGGAGTCGGCAATCTCGATGATGTTGCCGGGACGTGCCTGGGCTAAGGCATCATCGAGAGTGTTGAAAATGGTGTCAGTCGCTTTCGCCGTTTTGGCTACCGTGAGAACGCGGGAGCTGTCGGGAACATAGACCCCGGCCCAATATGGGACCCGATACACGGAGGAGGTCCCGGTGCTCTGGACGGCGATGAACCCCTGAAAGCCGCCCGACATGGGAGCGGTTGCCGTAAGCTTTACCTCGATGCTTTCACTTCCGCCAGGGGGCAGCGGCCCGGTGCTGTCGGCGCTCAGGGAGAAAGCCGGTCCTGCCACCATCGGTTCTACAGTTATCGTGAATTGGTCGCTCGTCGAGGAGATGTTCTTGATCGTGATCGAGTTCTGCAGGCTTATGGTAGTCGAATACCCCCTGACTCCGAAGTTCAGGTTGCCGGGAGAGATGACAGCGCCGGCGGTCGATGCCCTCTCCATGTCGAGAAGCCCGCTTCCTGCCTCCATGATGTTCGGGACCGTGGTGCCGTCCAGCCTGCTCAGGTTGCGGCTCGCGGTTTCAGTGAGGACGGACTTCACTTCCTGGGGGGTAAAGCCGGGAAACATCTGTTTCAACACGGCCGCGGCGCCGGCCACCATGGGCGCAGAAAAACTGGTCCCGCTTGCGTTGGTAAACTGCGGGGTTGGGTACGGATCGCCTCTGGAATTGCTGTTCAATGTAGCGGAATAGACGAACTCTCCCACGGCCAAAAGATCCGGCTTGAGCCCGAATTCCAGGCTCGGGCCCTTGGCGCTGAATGCTGAGAGGACACGTCCCCTGGTGGCCAGCTTGGACAGAATTGTGCTGCCATTAATCTCCATCGCGGCAGAATTCGAGGGCATGAACTCCTTCAATGCCCGCCCGTCCTCATTGGAGATCATCAGCGCTGGAATGTATGAGGATTTAATGCCATCCATGGGAAGCGGGCCGCCTCCGGGGACGTTGTTGTAGATAACGGCGACGATCGCGCCTGCGATGGTCGCCGTTATCTACAACAACGACGCCTGAACCAGCCAGATGTTTATGCTGCCCGTTGCTCTGGTCCGAAAATTGACACGGCCATTGTGCTTGCCGGTCTGATCTTCCAAGCCAGGCTAGGATTCGAAAAGTCTGCGCAGGGATTTAACTACAAGCAAGCTGTCCCGCTCCGAAAGGTGGCCCAATATCCCCTCGACCAACCTGTGGTCGAGCGTAAAGAGCTTCATGCGCACCAGAGACGGCGCCGGCAGGCCGGCGGCAGCCAAATCCTGAATCTCGATATCCAGGGGCCAGGGAGCATTTTGGGCGCTTGTGATCATCGTCAACCTCACCAGCATCCGTCATCTTCGTCCGGGGGCACCCAGTCGATCACGGTGCCGCCCCCTTCTTCATAATAAGGACTGACCAGCCAGTTCTGACTCCCTTCGCGAGTGACGCGGAATTCGCGGATCTTGAATTTCTTCCCTGAGTGGAGGTCATAACGCTCCTCGTCCAGGGATGGAAGAGGAAAGAAAGGGTATAGAGCCTTTAACACCAGTTCCTTCTTCTCCTCCGGTATAATGTATTCCTCTACAGCAATCCCGTTGACGACGCAGGGCTTGGTGGGAAAGGGAAGGCGGGAATCTCCGGGCACGGATCTCATGTTTTTCTCCTCGGTGAAGAGTGGAAGCTTGACCCTTTGCGCGAAATGCGACAACTTTGATCACACATCAAGTAGTTTCGCCTCCGCCACGGATCTTTCAGGAAATAATGATCCGTGAGTTTCTGAACCAAATCCTGAGCGCTGCACTCTTATTATTCACGGGAGCAGGTGAAGAACGGAAGGCTCATGCGCTGTTTGCGACGCATCGTCTTGTTTTCAGTGGTCACGCTGCCGGTTTCCATGCATAGCCGAATCACAGCCCAGGATCAGCGCTCCGGCCAGGCGGGAACCATCCGGGTCCGAGTCCGGCTGATTCCGGTGGATGTGATCGTCACCGATTCTCACGACCGGCCGGTCACGGATCTCAAGCAGGAGAACTTCCAGATCTTCGAGAACGGGAGGCCTCAGCAGATCCGGCATTTCTCGATCCAAACGTTCTCGGCCGCTACGGCGGCACCCGAGCAGCCCGCGCAGCTGCGCACCGTCGCAACGCTCGACCTTGCCCCCCAGGATGCGCGCACCTTTGTGATCCTGCTGGGCCGGGGACGACATGGGCTGAATGCCGTGGACGGCTTGATCCGGTTTGTTCGCGACGACCTTCTCCCCCAGGACCGTGTGGCAGTGCGCGCCTTCAACCGTTCCAGCGATTTCACGACTGACCACGAACAGGTCGTACAGATACTCGAACGTTATAAAAAGGTGAACGACGAAATCGAATCCTTTCTGAAGCTCTATGGAGGTTTCGTCCCAAGGTTTCGCAAGTCGTATCAGCCTAAAATTGACTCAATCTTCGACGGGGACATCAAGCGCCAGCTGCCTTCGGGCCCGAAAATGGAGAACTTTGCCGTGAATCCCGATGGCGAGAGCCCGGCAAGTCACGACCTTGAAGTGGATACGCCGTCGTCCGATCCGGTTGCGTGGAGCGGGAGTGCTGATCAGGAGACTCCAGCCGGGAGACAAGGTCAACTACTGGAACCGCAGCGGATCGTAGACCCGTTCGATGAGCTTGAAAGCGAGTTTTTTACCCTGGGCCTGGGCAGTGCGTTTTATCCACTCATGACTATGAGCATTTTCGACATTAACAACATTTATAATTGCATCCAGCACATGAGCTTCATGCAGGGAGAAAAACACCTGCTCTACTTCACCGCGAATGGGATCATTCTCCCCTACGGCGACACCCGGAATGAAGAAGCCATCGCGGCCTTCGCTAACGCAGCCCGTGTTGCCATCGACATCTTCCATACCAACGGCCTGGTCAACTTCTCCCAGCCTCCAGTCGGTACGCGGTCGGGTCAGCCGCCCATGATCCCACCTATTTGGGGTTACACGGTCGGGGTGCAAGGCATCAGAAACCTCTCGCAACTCACCGGAGGCAGAGTGGCGGTCTTTGAGAATCTCGCCAAGGCGCTCGACCGCATCAACGAAATCACCCGGGTCGAGTACCTGCTGGGCTATTATCCGGCGGACGAGCATTGGGACGGCAAATACCACAGCATCAAGGTAAAAGTGAACCGCCCGAACCTGAAGGTATCCTTCCGGCATGGATATAACGCCACCGATGATGTGCAGCCCGTGGATCGCGGGGAATTTCTGTCCACCAACCGGATCATCGCTGCCGGCGCGAGTACTCGAGATTTTACCGGCATTGCCTTTACCGCCGGTACGTCTTTGACGAGCGGCGCTGACGGCCGGCCTCAGCTTGCGGTCAACCTGAACATCGATCTCTCGACCGTCGGGCTCAAGATCGTTGACACCCTGCGCACGGGCAAACTGCGCATCGCCATCTTCTATGCGGACGCGAAACAGCACTATCTCGGTGAGGAGTGGAAGACGATGGATCTGCAACTGCGCGAGAATGGCTATCAGGGCTTCATGCAGTCTGGAATCCCGTGTGCCATACCGATTCCACTCAAGGCGCAGAAGGGATTTCTCAAGGTGGTGGTTTACGACATGATCACCGAACAGGCGGGGAGCAAGGTCATCAAATATTAGGCCGGACCTGATATTTGAGTCCGATATTACGAAGCCTCCGCCTTCAGGCGGTGGAGTATTCACTCCAGGAACCATAAGGCAGCTAAAAGTGCAATGCGAGCCCGCCGATCGAAACCAGATGGTGCCGGCCCGGGGTGCCGCTCAAACCGGAGCCGCCGATGAAATCGCGCACCTCGCCGCGCAGGCTGAAGAGGCGACTCAAGCGGAAGTCGACTCCGCCGCCAAAATCGAACACACCCCGCAGGGTCACGTGGGTGTGCAGGCGGGTCGTGGGATCGGACACCAATTCGTAGCGTCGAAACGACCCATAACCGCCTCCGAACAGCCCGTAGAACGACACGCGATCCGAGAGTGGAATCTTGAACCGCACCCCCGGCGCCAGGTAATGGGTCATGAAGTGGCTTGACCCGCTCGCGCCGCTGGCGACGCTCTTGCCGGGAAAAACAAACGTAAAGGGGAGCTCAACATACAGATCGCCGGCTTTGGTCGAGTGAATCTGGTAGCTGGAGGAGTACTGGAAAACCAGGCCGGTAGCTGTCGTCACCGTGACATCGGAGCCCGGGATCACCTGAGATGTGGAAGACAACGGGCCCGCCAGGAAGCTGAGATCCCTGTTCTGCGCTCCCTGGGCAAAGGCGGTACCGCTGCCCAGAGCCAATATGCCAATGAGCTTGATTGCAACAGTTCGCATCGTCTCGTCTCCCGGCTCAAATAGGACTGTTACGCGCGCACGCTCGGATTGTCTGAATTCCCAGAGAATGGTAGGCGATGCGCGCGGCGCATGGCCACAGAATTCCGATGAACGGTCGGATTGGATTGTGAATGGCATGGCAACGGAATGACCATCCGCAAAGCCGCTCACTGCCGGGGCGCGCCATTCATCGATGACATCCACCGTTCGTCAGGAATGCGTTGTCACGCAGGCAGGGGCCTCTTATACTGAAGCTCGCTGAACGCCAGGAAGGGGTGCCATGCATCGCGCAGCAGCATTGGTCATCGCAGCGGCAATCTTCTCGGCCCATGGGGCTTGGGCCGTGGGCAGTTCGTGGAACAAAATCCGCTATATGGGCGGCACAATTCAGGCGAAGGTAAATCCTTATGACTACAACACCACCCTTACCGTGAGCCCCGATTCTATCGTGCTGGCGTTCTCACCTCGCCCTACGGTGCGCATCAAGCCGGCGCAAGTGACGTCCATCAGCTATGGCCAGGAAGCGCAGCGGCGCGTGGCTGCCGTCGTGGCGCTCAGTACCCCCGGTAATCCGCCGGCCCTGTTCGGGCTGCTGCGCACCAAGGATCATTTCCTCGGGATCGTGTATCAAACGAATGACGGCAAATCGGGTGCAGTTCTTCTGGAAGCCCACAGGAACTTCTATCTGGACATTCTGGAGGCTTTGAAAATCGTGACCGGCAAGCCGATTGAAATATCGAAATAGTCCTAGCGATTGAGACTGCCAATGCCAGGCTACAGGCTTCTCTACCTCGCCTCGCTCGTCACCTTCACTTTTGGCGCCCTAAGCCTGTCTGTGCTTACCTTGGGGTACTGGCGCGAACGGAGGCTGCGCCGGCAGCATGGCGGCGGGTGGGTGTTTCCCGTGTTCACCGTCGTTTGTGCCGCCGCTTTCCTTATCAATCTGCTGCTGCAGATCGTCACTGCGCAGGGGACGGATGCCTGGTGGGTAACGGGGCTGATCTTTGCGCTGCAACTGGTGGCTGGCCTTTTGCCTGCAGTCCTGCTCCATCTTATTTACGAAGAGGAAGCCCGGGAACTGCCGGGCCGCCGCCTCTGGCCGCACATGCTGTCTGCGTTCTATGCAGTCTGCGTGCTGGCCGCACTTGCGAACGGCCTGAACAATGCCGATCTGCTGTCCGCCTATTGGGGCGATAAGCTGGACAATGCCCCGGTTCTGACTCTGGGAGCAGCTGCAGCTCTGGGGCTGTGGGTGCAGTTCCTGTCCAGGCGGCTGCTCTCGCCGGTGGAGCGCCGCCACCGGTTGTGGATTCGGGCCTTGCTCTTTCTGACGCTCGTGTGCGTGGCCGTCAATTGGGCGCGGCCTGGTCCGTTCGTGAGCCTCCTGCCGGACTACCTGTTGCTCAGCTTCTTCTGCGTGACCTTGTATTATAAGGAGCGGCCGGTCTTTTTTGACTTGCTGATCAAACGCGGGGCTTTTTTTGCGATAGCCCTCGTGGGCCTGATCCTTTTCTTCATGGCCGAGGGACGCATCTTCGACCGCTTCTCCGCAGATTGGAGCCGGCCGTGGATCTGCGCCCTTGTTCTGGTGCCTTTCTGGCTGATGGGACCGCGGATTTATGCGAGTCTCGAGCGGTTTATCGACCGGGTCTGGTTGCGCCGCCGCTACTCCCCTGCGGATGCGGAGCGGCAATTTGTCCGTGACGTGCAGCTTGCCGCCACCGAAGAGGAACTCCGCCGCCGCACGGCGGAGAGTCTGAGCCGCATTTTTCAGGCGCCGGCGGAAGTCCGGTTCGGGTCGCCGGACGGCGATTGCCCGAACAGCGGACTCGAGGCAGAGCTTGTGCTGAACGGTGCGCGCGGGGGCTCGGTGATTTTGGCCGCGAGGTCGAATGCCATCCCTTATATGAGTGACGACCGGCGCCTCCTCCAGTCTCTGGCGCACACCCTGAGTGTTGTCCTCGAGAATGTCCGGTTCCGCGAGCAGCGCCGCCAGCAGGAAAATCGCGAGCAAAGACTCCGTTGGCTCGCGAGCCGTGCCCAACTGAGGGCATTGCGGGCTCAGATCAACCCGCATTTCCTGTTCAACGCCCTGAACGCCATCGCCGGCCTGATTCACGACCAGCCGCGGTTGGCCGATGAAACGATCGAGCAACTCGCTGAGGTATTTCGCTATACCTTGCGCGCGTCGGAAAAGGAATGGGTGAGGCTCGAGGAGGAACTGGAGTTCGTGGCCGCCTACCTGCGCGTCGAGCAGGCGCGTTTCGGACCGCGCCTGCACGTGGAATTCAACGTGGACCCGGCCGCCGCTGCCTTGCCCATTCCTGCCATGACGATACAGCCCCTGGTCGAGAATGCCATCAGGCATGGCGCCTCGGCAGTGGAGGGCCGCGGGATCGTGGGCGTGCGCACATCAGTTGACGAACAGGCACTATGGGTCGAGATCTTCGACAACGGGCCCGGCTTCCCGGCTGGCTTTACCTTGGAGGAACCTGCTGATGGGAACGCGGCCTCAGGACACGGCCTGCGCAACGTAGTCGAAAGATTGAGGGGCTATTATGGCAATGCCGCAGAATTGCGGTGGGAATACGGGCAGAACGGCACCCGGGTCTTTCTGAGGGCGCCGCTTCTGCCCGTGTCGGAGTTCGCCGGGAGCGATGGAATTGATGCGCGTTCTGATCGTGGATGATGAGGCGCCGGCGCGGCTCCGGCTGCGCCAGATGCTGGCGGCGCACGCGGATGTGGAGGTCGCGGGGGAAGCGGAAACTGGAGTGCAGGCCATGGAGCTGGCAGTCCGGCTCAAACCTGACGCGATTCTCCTCGACATCCAGATGCCCGGATGCACCGGCATCGACGTGGCCGCCTGCCTTCCCGCGCCCCGCCCCCACATCATCTTCTGCACGGCTTACGAGCAGCATGCTGTCGACGCGTTTGAACTGAACGCCATCGATTACCTGTTGAAGCCGATCAGCCGAGCGCGGCTGGGGCAGGCATTGGAACGTGTCCGGTCCCTGGCACCGGATTCCCATGAGGAGGCGCTCGATCAGGCCGCGCGCAAGCAGCGATCGGGCCCGGCACGATTCCTGGTGCGCAGCGGCGCGCATTACGTGGTGGTCGGCGAGGCGCGCGTGCTCTACTTTTTTTCGGAGGGCGGCCTGACCCGTCTGATCGCCGAAAATGCCCAGTACTGGATGGATCCGACGCTCAACGAACTGGAACAGCGGCTCGACTCCTGCCGCTTTATGCGCATATCACGAGCTGCTTTGATCAACCTGAATGCGGTGACGGAAGTCCATCCTTCGCCCGGCGGGTCGGGCGAAGTGATGCTCAAGAACGGCCAGCGCCTCGAGGTCAGCCGCCGCCGGTTCCGCGATCTGCTCCAAGCCCTCGCCGGGCCCGCGTAAGCCTTGGAGCGCAGCGGCCAGTTCCAATGCTTCAAGCCAAATCCCGAAGTTGGAGCCCCGCCATGGGGTAACCTGATCGCGCTCAATTCGCACCTCCGGGCTCCGAACCGCAACTTCGGCGACTTTGGGGAGGGATAACTCTCAGTTATTATTCCCGAAGCAGTCGCAAAGAAATGATTTGAACATTAATTGTGAAAGTGCGGATGGGATCTTGTTCCTCCCAGGGGCGACGGTAATGGAAGATCAGCCGGGTATTTCCCTGCCGAATTGCCTTATAAGTGAACGCCTGCCTTCCGCCGGCCCCCAAGCCCCCTGCTGGGTCCGGCTCGAAAAAGCCCTGTCTGCTGCCTGGCTGCAAATAGGCAGGATCGGATTTCACCACTTGCCACTGGTATCCGGTCGTAGGATTGGATGACAGCCGTACCACCAGGCTCCCCCGCAATTCAACACGCACCGTTTTACCCGCGTCCAGTTCGGTCACTATAACCGGCCGTAACGTCCGGGGATCTTGTGCGGCTCCTGCAATCAGAGCGATGGTAAGCGCCGCCAAAACCGTCAAAACCATGACTCGCATGGCGTCCTCCGGGACTTTAGAAGCATTCTTGATTATAAAGATGCTTCCGTCCGCATCCAGGTTCAGATTGAGCATCGTTGATTTGAAATAAGCAGGAGAGGGACATCGATCCGGACTGAAAGGAGTAAGGGAAAGTCCCGTTTTTGCCTGAGCCATTGGCGGAGTTGCGGGGAGAAGGAGGCAAAAGGTGATCCTGGAGGCGTCCAGACAACATCTATAATAGCGCAGTCCTCGGCGGTCGAAATCAGTCAAGGGTATCATCCGCAGAAACAGCGCGGAGCCATATGCCACTTGCCGGAAAGCACGCATTGATTTTGGGATTGGCGTCCGGGGCCATTTTGCTTGGTCTCGCGGCCGCAAATGACTTAATACAGAAAAAGACGGGAAGCGAACCGACTTTTCGAATCGAAGTCGACACGGTCTCCCTTCCCGTCGTTGTCACGACCCGGGACAACAGGCGCATAACCGATCTCAAGAGAGAGGATTTTCAGGTATTTGAGGATGGCGTCCCGCAGGAAATCATGGGTTTTGCCGCCGTCGACGAACCTGTCTCTGTCACGCTGGTGCTGGATACCAGCGGGAGCACGGAGTCCCAGTTGAAGCGGATTCAGGACGAGGCCATTCGATTCGTCAACCTGCTCCATCGCAACGACTCGGTGGCTGTCCTTTCGTTCGCAGATAAAGTCAAATTGCAGGCGGATTTCAGCATCGATCGGAGCAAGTGCGAACGGGGGATCAGGGGGACTCTCCCTGGGGGATTGACCGCCTTACATGACGCAGTCTATCTCGCGCTCAAAGAAGTACTGGGGCCAATTCCGGAACGCAAGGCGCTCGTGCTTTTTACCGACGGCGTGGATAATCGAAGCTTCGCGGTATCGGCAGAAGAGACGCTCGAGCTGGCCAGGGAAGCCAAGGTAATCATTTACAGCGTTTATTTCAATACTGAGGCAGAACGGAACAAACGTGCCCCTCGCCTCACTTTTCCGCCGATTCAACGCGATCGCCATGAAGAGGCTGCCGCCGGGCATGACTACTTGATGGAGCTTGCGCAGTGCAGCGGCGGTCTCGTGTTCGACGCCACCAAAATGGGCGACCTGGGTCCCGCCTTCAGGAATATTGCCCAGGAACTTTCGTGCCTGTACAGCATCGGCTACAATCCCACCAACACCACTCGCAACGGGCAATTTCGTACGGTGACAGTCAAATTGAAGAAGCCCGGCCTCGCCGCCCGCACCATAAAGGGCTATTTCCCTCGCAAAGACAAGTGAGCCGGCCGGATCACATCCATCTGTACACCTCCATGCCGCCGACGATTTCCATTGCCGATTTGGTGAACGCACTCAAGGCCAATTCGATGCGATGGATCCGACAGACTTTCCCGAATCGGAAGTGGTTCTCGTGGCAGGAGGGATACGCGGCGTTCAGCGTCTGCAATTCTCTGGAGCAGGCTGTCATTGAATATATTCGCAATCAGGACGAGCATCACAAGCGACGGAATTTTCAGGAAGAGCTCCTTGATCTGCTTGATCGCCACGGAATCGAATATGATCCGAGATATGTTTTTGATTGAGTGCCGCGCCGCTCGATCCTCCAGCCATACCCGTATCCCGGCCTTACGGCCGGGCCTACGAACTGGGGACGTGGACGTGGACCTTGACGCTCTGCTGCGCCGCAAGCGATAAGAAGCGACCCGTAGCCTGATAAAGGCTGGGCGTGCAAGAGTTTGTCTCCGCTCAAAAGGTCCACGTCCACGTCCAGGTTTAGGTCCAAGTCCAGGTTTATAGGCAAAATCATTCCTATCTTAGCGCTTATGGGTTCACGCCCGGGGCTACTCTCTGGCGTCCCTTCGCGGCTTGGATCTTCCATTGTTGTCACTATATTTCATGATCATCAATAGACCGACCGGGCCTGGGAAGAGGCCCCGGATGCGGACAATCCTGCCGCGACCCGATTGGATTTATGGTGTACAATCGCCAACCGGGAACGGACCAGGAGTTCCCGAGCAAACCGCACAACCGACATGGTCGGATGATTCCTGCCCCAACCGGCCGCATTTTTGTCGTGCCGCGCCGGTCCTTGACGAGGAGGAGAGATGAGACTCAAGAGCGCTATGGCAGCAACCGTGATCGTCGCCGCCGGACTGGCGTCGGCATTCGGTGTGAAGGCCCAGAGTCAAGGCCCGTTCAATGAGCGCCTGCTGGCGGCATTCACCTACCGGAACCTGGGCCCATTCAGGATGCAGGTGAGAATCGCCGACATCGCGGTTCCGGACTTTCCGGTCAAGGACCATCTCTACACGATGTACGTGGCCCCCTGGATCGGCGGCCTCTTCAAGACGACCAACAACGGGACGACTTTCGAGCCCGTGTTCGACGCCCAGGACAACCTTTCGATTGGGGACGTCACGGTGGCCCCCTCGAACGCCGACATCGTCTGGGTCGGCACAGGGGACGCGTTTACCTCCCGTAGCTCATACGCCGGCGACGGCGTCTACAAATCGACGGACGGCGGGAAGACCTGGAAGAACATGGGTCTTAAGGACTCGCATCATATCCCGCGCATCGTCATTCATCCTACGAATCCCAACATCGTCTACGTCGCGGCCATGGGCCACCTCTATTCGACGAACGAGGAGAGGGGGGTCTTCAAGACGACGAATGGAGGCGAGAGCTGGGAGAAGGTCCTCTACATTAATGAAAAGGTGGGGGTCATCGATCTGGTTCTGCATCCCCGCAATCCGGCCATCCTCTACGCCGCCACGTACGACAAAGAGAGGCTGCCCTGGCAGATCATCAACGGCGGTCCCGGGAGCGGCATCCACAAGACCACGGACAGCGGACGCACCTGGACGAGGCTCGCCGGGGGGCTCCCCTCGGGGAAGATCGGCAGGATCGGGCTCGACATCTATCTCAAGAATCCAAAGATCCTTTACGCGGTGGTCGAGAACGAAAACCCGCGTGACGCGGCCGCGACGACTCCCGGGGGCGCTCGCGGGGTCGCACAGGGCGCTGGTCCCGCGGGGCGAGTTACGACGATCGGCGGCGAGGTCTATCGGACCGATGACGGGGGGCAGGTCTGGAAGAAGATGAACGCCGACGATTACAACGTCAGCCCCAAGGGTCCCTACTACTTCAGCCAGATACGGGTCGACCCGAGCAACGACCTGAACATCTTCGTCACCCAGGATGGATTCCGGCACTCTACAGACGGCGGCAAGACCTGGAATGCGCCGACGGTCTTCCCCCGGATGTTCGGGGACTTCCGTACCCTCTGGTTCGATCCCAAGAATCCCAGCCGGATGATCAGCGGGGGCGACGGCGGGATCGCCATTTCCTACGACGGGGGGAAGACCAGCGATGCCTACTCCAACATGCCGCTCGGATCGGTCTATGCGATCGGGATCGACATGGAGGACCCGTACAACGTCTATGCCGGACTTCAGGACCACGAGCACTGGAGGGGACCGTCGAACGGCGCCTCGGGCAGAATCACCGAACAGGACTGGTTCGCCCTCGGCAACGGCGACGGCATATTCACGCAGGTCGATCCCACCGACAGCCGCTGGTTGTACACCACGAGGCAGTACGGCGGACATACCCGGGTGGACCAGAAGCTTGGATACACGACGAACATTCAGCCGCGGCGGGATCCGAGCCTGCCGCCTTATCGTTTCCTATGGGAGCCCCCCATCCACATCTCTCCCCACCACAGCAACGTCATCTACGCCGGGAGCCAGGTCCTCCTCCGATCGACGGATCGAGGCGACCACTGGACGGAGATCAGTCCGGACCTGAGCACGAACGACACGGCGAAGATCATGCCTGAGTCGGAGGGCGGGGTCCCGGGCGGCATTCCCTGGTTTGCGATTTCGTCGATTTCGGAATCACCGGTCACGGCGGGACTCATCTGGGCGGGGACGAGCGACGGGAAGGTTCACGTCACCCGGGACGACGGCGCGACCTGGACGGACGTGACATCCCGGATCAACGCTCTGGGAGGCCGGAAGGACGCCTACGTCAGCCGCGTTCACGCTTCAGCACATGTAGCAGGCAGAGCCTACGTGGCCAAGAGCGGATACAAGTTCGATGATTTCCGCCCATTCCTTTACAGGACGGACGACTTCGGCGCGACCTGGACTTCGATCGCCGGCAACTTGCCGGACCAGCCGATCAACGTCGTCTATGAGGATCTGAAGAATCCCAACCTGCTCTTCGTGGGGAACGACACGGGTGTCTTCGTCTCGATCGGCCGAGGTGCGAGCTGGGTGAAGATGAATAACAACATACCCAATATCCCGGTAAGAGATCTGCTCGTCCATCCTCGGGAGAACGACCTGGTCCTCGGAACCTATGGGCGCGGTCTCTACATCACCAACATCGCGCCGCTGCAGGAGATGAACAACGCGATGCTGGCCGAGGAGGTCCATCTGTTCGCGATCAAGCCGGCGGTCCAGAGAATCACCTGGCAGTTTGGTGCCAATGACTACCTGTTCGGCCAGCGGAACGTCCAGACACCCAACGAGCCGAACGGGATGGTGATCCACTAGTGTCCCATTAGAAGTTGAATAGCTGCAATTGGTTACCGGAATCGTCGTTGGACGGCTCGCGCGCTGATTCCGTAAGTATTTGATAAATCGAAGTTTTCTCAAAACAGGTGACGCTCAAAATCTGGAGAATT
>JAIQGI010000066.1 GCA_020072565.1 Terriglobia bacterium | reverse complement strand
GACCGAGAAGTACGAGGACCTGGTGAGCGCCGGGGTGATCGATCCGACGAAGGTGACGCGCACGGCGCTGCAGAACGCAGCGTCGATTGCGGCCCTGTTGTTGACGACCGAAGCCCTGGTCTCAGAGATCAAGGAAGAGGAAAAGGCGCCTGCGATGCCCCCGGGTGGCGGCGGCATGGGTGGCATGTACTGAGGACGCAAACCGCCGGGACGATAAACGCCGCAAAGACCCATCCCGGTACTTTGTATCCTTTACGGTTCGATTGGAAAGGGCTCTGGCAAGCACCCAGGGCCCTTTGCATTTCGGCGCGGTAGTGTATGATTAGTCGCCGTGTTCACTAAGATGGTTCGCAGTACTGCGGGACCCTACCTGCTGCTGGTTCTGACGGCGCTGGGTACGCTGTTTTTCCGCCTGGGAGCGCTGCCCTTCATCGGTGCGGACGAGTGCCGCTACGCCCGCATTGCCGAGGAGATGAGCCGGGCGGGGCGATGGGTCACCCCCCTGCTCCAGGGTTATCCATGGCTCGAGAAACCGCCTCTGTACTACTGGATCACAATCCCCTGGTACCGAATTTTGGGTGTGAACGAAACGGCCGCACGCCTGGGTCCCGCCTTCTGCGCGCTTCTGGCAGCCGCATCGATTCTCTGGCTCGGTTCAAAGCTCTGGTCGCGGATGGCAGGGCTCTTGAGTGGTTTGATTCTGCTCACCGCGATCGGCTTCTGCGCGTATGGCCGGAGCGCCAGCACCGACATGCCCATCACGGCCTGCTTCACGGTTGCATTTGCGCTGCTGGCGGCTGCCGTGCTCAGGGACGGGCCGGCATTGTGGAAAACATGGTGCGCCTATGTCCTGCTGGGCATGGCCGCGCTTGCCAAGGGCCCGGTCGCATTCGTGCTGGCCGCCGGGATTCTGATTCTGTTCTGGACGCTGGATGAGCAGGGCGGCAGCTTCGGGAAGCTGCACATCCTGTCGGGTGCCGCAATCGCAACTGCCGTGGCACTGCCATGGCATTGGCTGGCATTCAGGGAAAACGGATTTTCCTTCATCTCGATTTTCTTCATCAACCACAACCTCGCTCGCTACGTGACCGATGTCCACCATCACGAGCAGCCGTTTTACTATTTTCTGCCCGTCTTGCTGGGCCTCTTTTTCCCCTGGAGCGGCTGGCTGCCGGCGCTGCTGCCGCGTTCCCTGGGCAGCAAGCTCCTCGCCTGGCGCAACTGGGACCGAAGCACGCTCTTTCTAGTCTGCTGGGCGCTGTTTCCTCTTCTGTTTTTCTCTCTCTCGATTTCGAAGCTTCCCGGCTATATCCTGCCGTCGTTGCCGCCCATCGCCCTGTTGCTCGGGCGCAGCATGGCGGAGTTGGTCGAGGAGCAAGGTGCGGGAAAGAAGTTGCGGGCGGCACGATGGTTCCATCTGATTCTCTCGCTGGGCATGGCTGCGGCATTCCCGATCATAATGCAGAGAAACTATGGAAATGCGGGGCGCGCCGGACTGGTCCTGGCAGCGGCAGTGCTGTTTCCGGCGCTGGTCGCATTCTGGTTTGCCCGGCGCGGCAAATATCATGCCGCGGTGCAGGCCACGGTGGTGCAGGGATTGGTGCTGGTGCTGGCTGTGACCCAGTTCGGATTTCCCTCCCTGGCTGCCTACCATTCGACTCGCGCAATTGCCGGCCAGGCGCTCGCTGCGGACGCGGGCGGCGAACCGATCGTCACCTACTGCTTTTTCCAACACACGCTTTACTACTACACGGATTATCGGCTCGGCGCAAACATCACTGATCCGCAATCCCTGACGGACTTCGCCCGCCGGCAGGCCCGCTTCCTCGTCGTGACGGAGGCGCCCAGGGTCCCGGATTTGGAGCGCATGCCCCAATTGTCCGTCACGCCGCTCGGCAAACAAGGCAAGCTGCGTCTTCTGCTGATTACCTGGATACGCCAATGACTCGAAGCGGGCGATTCTTGACTCCACCCGCTGCCAATAGTAACCTGCGTTTCCTGATGCCGCCGAGACGCACATGCTGACGCTTCACAACACATGGACCGGGAAAAAAGAGGAGTTCCACCCCTTAGAGGAAGGTGCGGTGCGTATCTATACCTGCGGCCCCACCGTCTATGACTACGCGCACATCGGAAATTTCCGCACCTTTGTCTTCCAGGACCTGCTGACACGGTATCTGCGCTACCGCAAATACAGGGTCGTACACGTCATGAACATCACCGACGTCGACGACAAGACCATCCGCAACGCGCACGAGCAGGGGATGAGCCTCAAGGACTACACTGCCAAATACACGGAAGCGTTCCTGGAGGATGCCAGGGTGCTGCATATCGAGCTGCCGGCACTGCTGCCGCGCGCCACCGATCACATCCCCGACATGGTCCAGCTGATCCGGCGCCTCGAGGAACAAGGCCACACCTACCGGAAAGACGGCTCGGTCTATTTCAGCATTGCAAGTTTTCCCCCCTACGGCAAGCTGAGCAGAAAGGATTTTTCCGGCATGCAGGCGGCAGGCCGCGTCGACAGCGATGAATACGAGAAGAAGGATGACGTCAGAGATTTCGTTCTCTGGAAGGCCCGCAAAGAGGGGGAGGATTACTGGGACACCGAGTTGGGGCCGGGACGTCCGGGCTGGCATATCGAATGCTCGGCGATGAGCATGAGATATCTCGGCCCCACGCTCGACCTGCATTGCGGCGGCGTGGACCTGATCTTTCCCCACCACGAGAATGAGATCGCTCAAAGTGAAGCCGCGACCGGACAGACCTTCGTCCGTTGCTGGGCGCATTCCGAGTTCCTTCTGGTTGAAGGCGAGAAGATGGCCAAATCGAAGGGGAATTATTTCACCTTGCGCGATCTTCTGGCTGCCGGACACGCACCGGAGGCGATCCGCTACCTGCTGCTGTCGGTCAATTACCGCCGCCAGCTCAATTTCACGAACGACGGGCTGCATCAGGCGGAGGCTTCGGTGCGGCGCCTGGAGGACTTCCTGCAGCGCATGCGCGAGAAGTCGGGTCCGGGCGACCCAGACCCTGATTCCGTCGCCAGTGTCGAAGCCACGCGCCAGAAATTCATCGACGCCCTGGACGACGATCTCAACACCTCCGCCGCGCTTGCCGTCATCTTCGACTTCGTGCGCTCCGGCTATCAACGCGACGAGCAGGGTGTGCTGTCGGGCGGGGACGCGCGCACCACGGTCGAGCTTCTCCGCGAGGTGGATCGGGTGCTGGGAGTGCTGCGGCCGCAGCCGGAGTTGCTCGACGCCGAGATCATGAAGAGGATCGAAGAGCGCCAGGGCGCGCGCCGGCGCCGGGACTTTGCCGAGGCGGACCGGATCCGCGACTGGCTCCTGTCCCAGGGAATCCATCTCGAAGATACCAAAGACGGCGTGCGCTGGAAGCGCCTCCGCTGAGTCCATCCGCAGCAGGACCGGCCGCGAATTTCAGAGATTTGTTGGAGCCTTGGCGATCAGGCGTGCGGCTGACTCCGAGACCGTAAGACTCAAAGACTCCATACATGCGTTCTTTTCATGCGCCGCATGGTGCGCCCACGTGGGCCGCGGCTGCCAGACGCGACCCTCCTCGCGTCTCCCAACATCGCCCGATTTTTTCATACGTCGCAGGGTGCGCCCAGCGCATGAGCGACTGCTTCAAACATGACTGGTGCACTTGACGGGCTTCAGCCCGTGAGCAGATCCACGTTTCCATGCCCATGAGTGGCTGCTTCGGGTTATCAAGCCGTGCAAATCCAGGGAATCAGCGGATGGTGGCTTTCAGCCGAGGCAGTCGGATCCTCTGAAAGAACCGCTCTCCCTCCGAAACAATATGGGCATGCCGGCACCGCATCTCCTCATGGGGCGGAAAGGGGAACGAATCGCATGCCGTTACCTGATGCGGCTGGGATTCGACATCCTTGCCCGCCGCTATCGGGCTCGCCGGGGGGAAATCGACCTGATCGCATTCGAGGGAACCATGCTCGCATTTGTCGAGGTCAAGACGCGCGCCTCGCGGGAGTTCGGCGACCCCTGGGAGTTCGTGGATTGGGAGAAACAGCAGAGCCTGCGGCTGGCGGGTGAGGAGTTTATCGCGCACTACGACCTTGGCCAATACACATATCGGTTCGACGTGGTCGCAATCGTCGCACCGGGGACCCGAGATCAGGAAGTGGCGCTCTACCGCAACGCCTTTTGAGAAGCCAGACCAGGAAATACACAGTGCGGAATATACGCAATCTAAAGCCTCAACGCAGGGGGCGCAGAGACCGCAGAGGGTTTTCGCTTCTGCGTCACGTTTCTCCGCGACCTCGGCGACCTCTGCGTTGATGTTTTGCTTTTCTTGCCTGAATGGCAAGGATCTGCAGGTAAGCAGGACGGAGGACGCGTACACGGATTTCGTGTCTCTCGTGTGTTTTGTGGCTGCCAAACCCGTGCGGCCAACCTCAAAACCGTTGACCCCTGTCTCCCCCCTTTGCTAATATCTGTGAGCCTCAAGCTCGGGGCGGGAATAACTCAGTGGTAGAGTGCAACCTTGCCAAGGTTGAAGTCGCGGGTTCGAATCCCGTTTCCCGCTCCAACTAACCTGAGATCCCATAATAACCTATATCATTTTCGAAGCGTCATCGAGCTGCCGCTGTTATTTCTGATCGGGACACTGCTGTGTTCGGGCGGCGCCGAGGCGACCGTGTTCATTGTGTCAAAGAAATATTCCTCGGGGATGTACAGTTTGCGCACGACGCGCGCTATCGAGTCGGGCATGTATTTGACCCACAGCTTGATGGGGACGTCCTCCAGGTCGGTGCGCCAGGGGGAGCGGCACAAGGACAGTATGTATTCCATTAGGAATCGAACGTTGGTCGTGAGGCGGCCGTTGTACTCCTGCTGGGCTCTCTGCGCCTGGATCCAATTTTCGTGCATGCTCCGCCCGATCTCGGACTCGAGGAACTCCTGGAAGCTCGCGACAATCATCTCGAAGCCTACTTCGTCCTCATCGGTTAACGCCATAACTTGGGAAAAATCGACTTGGCTCCATCGTTCGCTGATTCACTCTTTGGGCAATCTCGGCAACCAGAAGACTGTGAGCAGGACTGCGACGATCGCCATCCCTGAACCGAATACGAACGGCGCGGGTGCGCCCCATCCCGGCCAGCCGAAAGCCCCCTGCCACAGGATGCCGGCAATCAGGGAAGCTGGAAGCGCCATGATGCCGACCGCCGTATTGTAGATGCCGTAAGCCGTGCCACGATTTTCCGCTGCAGAGAGATCGGCCACATACGCGCGGGCGGTTCCTTCCACCATCGCGTAGTACAGACCGTAGAGCGCATAGAGAATCCAGATCTGCCAGGAGGCGCAGGCCAGGGCGAATCCGAGATACACCAGCCCGTAGATCAACCAGCCGCCGACCAGCACCCTCCCGCGCCCGACCCTATCCGAACGCAAGCCTGCGGGCATCGAGGCGATGGTGTACACCAGGTTGAAGACGAAGATGGCGAGCATCACCTGGAATACACTCAGCCCACGGTCCTGCGCGCGAAGGACGAGAAACGAATCGGAGGAGTTGCCGAGCGTAAAGAGAGCCACCACAATGAAGAAACCCACGAGGCGGGGACTGAACCGCCGCCTCATGCCTGGTTGCGCTGGGGAGATCTCTTGCGCGGCGGGTTTCGGTTTGAGTGCGGCAGGGACGTCGCGCGCGAGGAGGATCAGGCTGATCACGCCGAGCACGGCGGGCAAGATGCTCAGCCAGATCACCAGACGGAAGGTATCCGCCTGCAGGTTGATCACCGTCGGGCCGGCCGCATATGTGACCGCTGCAGCAATCGCAAGCCCCACGGCCGCCCCCGCAGTATCTGCCGCGCGGTGCAGCCCGAATCCGAAACCGCGGTTTTCGGCGAGGATGGAATCCGCCACCAGCGCATCACGCGGGGCGCTGCGAATCCCCTTTCCGACCCGGTCGGCAAAGCGCAGCATCAGCACCAGCGGCCAGGTATTGGCCAGCAGGAACAGCGGTTTGGCAACCGCGGAGAGCGAATATCCAAAGACGGTCAGTCCTTTGCGTTTGCCGAGCTTGTCGGACAGCCAGCCCGAAAACAGCCGGGTCAGGCTGGCTGTGGTTTCCGCCACGCCCTCGATCAGCCCGACCACCGCCGTCTTCGCGCCGAGCACATTGGTCAGAAAGAGCGGGAGCAGATGGAAGATCATCTCCGACGAAATATCCGTGAAGAAGGACCCCAAGCTGACCGCCAGCAGGTTGCAGGGAATCCGAGGCTGCGGCTCAGGATCTGCTCTGGATGTCAATTTACACCTCCTGAACCGCTACAGTGTCATCACCCCGAGGCTGTCGTCGGCCGCAGAAATGTTCCCTGCTCGAGTTCTTCGAAAGCCCGCCGGAGCTGCTCCTGAGTGTTCATCACGATCGGGCCGTACCACGCCACAGGCTCGTGAAGCGGCTGGCCTGAAATAAGAAGAAACCGGATGCCGTCGTCCCCTGCCTGCACCTGGACCTCGTCACCCCGGTCAAAGAGAATCAACGATCGATTTTCCGCTCGGACTGGAGGCTTGGTATCCCACCATCCAACAGGTTCGGTCGGTACGGCCAGAGGACCGGAAGCGTTGCAAAACTTTCCCTCACCGCCGAAGACGTACGCAAAGGCGTGATGTGTCGTCTCGACAGGCAGCACCTTCCTCTTGCCCGGAGCCACTGACACATCCAGGTAGGTGGGGTCGGACGCGACGCCGTCAACGGGTCCCGTCTTTCCCCAAAAGCTTCCAGATATGACTCGGACACGAGTGGCGTCGTCATCGCTGATCTCCGGGACGTCCACAGCGTTCACACCCTGATACCGAGGCGGCGTCATTTTGAGAGAGGCCGGAAGGTTGACCCATAGCTGGAATCCATGCATCTGCCCCGCCTCATTGCCTTTCGGCATTTCCTGGTGGATGATCCCGCTTCCCGCTGTCATCCACTGGACGTCGCCGGTGCCGATGACGCCGCGATTGCCCAAGCTGTCACCGTGCTCAACGGTCCCAGCGAGGACATAAGTAACTGTGTCGATACCTCGGTGGGGATGCCAGGGAAAGCCGGCCAGGTAATCCGCGGGAACATCATTGCGGAAATCATCCAGAAGAAGAAATGGATCGAAATCCAACGTATTTCCGAAGCCGAAGGCGCGGCGCAGGTGCACGCCTGCGCCTTCGATTGTTGGTTTGGATCTCACAATTCGTTGAATGGGACGAAGGGACATAGTCCTCCTTTCAATGGATGAGCTTGAATCCGATCTGCGTGCCCATCTTGAGAGTGTAGCCGAGTTGGATGTTGAGGTATCCCAGCGTCTCGAGCCAGCGGGCGTTTTTGAGCGGCCCGGCATCCACGGCGTCGAAGCCGATATCCCGGCCCAAGCTCAAGACCTGCTCCGTGGCACTCTTGTCGTCACCCGCAACAAAGAGTGTGAGCGCCGCACCCTTCACCTGGCCGGTCGCCATGTGCTCGGCAAAGGAGGTGTTGAATGCCTTGACTACCTTCGCGAACGGCGCCTTCTTCTGCAGCTCCTCCGCTCCGCTGGTCGTGAAGCCGAGGGCGAGCTGGAAGTTCGGGGTGAGGGCGTTCGTCGCGTCGATTAGGGTCTTGTCGCGGACGGTCTCGCCCATGTTGCGGATCACCTCATCGATCGCCGAGTAGGGTACTGCCAGGATGACGACCTCACCCCAGCGGGCCGTCTCGCGCATGCGCGATGGATCCTTCCCGACTGACTTTACATCGTACCCGGCGCGCTCCAGCCCGCGCTGCAGCGCACTTCCTACGTTGCCATTTCCGATCACTGCAATCTTGGGCTTCATGCTGCTCCTCCTCACTACTAGAATGGATATTGCCGTGGCTCGATGTGAAAAATGATCCGCTTCATTTCGGTGAGCTCATCAATAGCTGACTCCGGCAATCAAGACCGACAGCAAGAAACCGGGCAATCCTCACTCCGGCGCGTCTGAAACGTCACGAAACATTGTCCTGTCCTGACTCGCCTGGGCCGCGATCGTGGCCATGTCAAACACATCGTACCATGTGACCCTAGGCACGCGGCGGAACATCGACCAGAAGATGGCAGGGCGCGTGCCTGGCAAGGTGCTGAGCTGTAGTCCCCAGCAGAATCTCGGCAACCATCTTTCGGTGGTGATGGCCGATCACCGCCAGTTCCACGTTCTTATCCTTCATCTCGTCGAGCAGAGCCCGGCCGGCGTCGTGAGCCCTGATGATGAATTTGCTGACTTTCGCGTCACTGCGATTCGCAACGCGTTCGGCTGTGCCAATTACTTTTTTCGCCAGTGCCTCCAGCTCAGGAACTTCGGCGTCGAGTGGCGTCGGGTCGGGCAATTCAATGACATGCACGAGGAGCAGGTTTGCACCGTGAGCCCCGAGACGGCAGGCAAGATCGGTCAATTCAACGGCGTGATCCAGTGTTTTCAATCCTACCAGAATGCGCTTGGCCTTTTTCATAGCTTCTCCCTATCATTCCCACCGATTATCTCTCGCTGCACACCCGCACGTCATTCCTTATTCGCACCGCAAGGCCTGGGCGGGATCGACGCGCGAAGCGCGGTAGGCCGGCAGGAAGCCGGCGGTCGTGGCTACTAATACCAGGATAAAAGTTGAGCCGATCAGCACCAGCGGGTCGTATCCCTTAAGCTGGTAGAGTATCGATTCCGCCAGACGTCCGATGCCGATGGCGAGTGTCAATCCGACGGCGCCGCCGATGAGGATCATCCCGCCGACTTGCTGAAAAACCATGGCGCGTACCTGTGCCCGCGAGGCTCCCAGGGCCATGCGCAGGCCGAACTCGCGGGTTCGTTGGGTCACGGTGTAGGCCAGCACGCCATAAAGCCCGATGGCCGCGAGAAGCGTGGCGAGGCCCGCGAAGAGGGTGGTCAACAGGCTGATGACGCGCTCGATGGTCAGGCGTTGGCTTATCAGTTGCCGCAACGTGTAGAGGTTCTCCACCGGCAGACTGGGATCGAGCCGGGCCACGAGTTTCTGAATGCCGGCAAACAACTGGTCCGGCGGCAGAGATGTCCGGACATAGAAGCTCATTTGGAGCGGCGTATTCTGGTCCGATTGCCGATAGGGCAAGAACAGCTGCGGCACGTTCTCCTTCCTCGGATCCACATGCTTGGCATTCTGCGCCAGGCCGACGACTTCCATGTCCTCTTCCCGCCCCTGTGGTCCCCAGGCTGCCCTGATTCTTTTGCCTATGATCTCGCGTCCCAAATGGAATTCTCTCGCGAACGCCTGATTGGCGATTACGACCTTCGGGCTGCCGGACGTATCCGAACGAGTGAATTCGCGGCCGGCCAGCAGAGGAATCCCCAGGGTTCTGAAATAGGCCGGACCGATTTTGTTGATACTGGTATTCAGCATAAGCCCAGGGTCTATTACCTGGTTGTCCACCGACCGAAGGTAGCCTTGGACAACCTCCATACCGCTCAACAACCGGACCCACGAACCGGTGGCGCTGCTCGTGCCGGGGAGCACCGCCAACTCCTCTTCCACGCGTTCGAACAACTGCAGCGCACGCGGAGGGGTGTACCCGTTCACAGCCGGCGAAAGCGTAAAACCGACCACTCGATCGAGCTGCAATCCGGTGTCGGTATGGCTGACGTTATAGAGGCTCTTGACGAATAACCCCGCGACCACCAGCAGCGTCAGCGAAAGGGCGACTTGCGCCGTTGCCAGCGCTCTTCGGAAGCGAGCGGTCGAGCGGGCACCGGACGACCTGCCTGGATCCTTGAACGAAGAGGCCAGGTCGAGCCGGGTGCTGTGCAGGGCCGGGAACAGCCCGAAAAGCAGGCTGGTACCGAGCGCCAGCGCGGCGGTAAACAACAATGTTGGCGTGTTGAGCAGCAAGTTCTGGGCCGGAAGTTGAGCCGCCGCAGCAGCGTATAACGAACTGATCAGCAGCCTGATCAGCAGCAATGTCCAGCGCGCCACGAGGAGACCGGCACCGCCGGCCAACAGTGCCAGCAGACAAGATTCGGTCAGCAGCTGTCTCACCACCTGCATGCGGCGGGCGCCGATCGACAGTCGCACCGCTATTTCATGGGCGCGCGCGGCACCGCGCGCTAGGTGAAGATTGGCCACGTTGGTGAAGGCGATGATGAGGACCAGGGCTGTGATGCCGAACAGCATCACCATCTGCGTTATTTGTTGCAATGCGACATGCTGTCCCTGGGTGCCGCGCTCCAGCACGATCGATTTGGCCGTGAACTCGGCAAGTGCTTGCCCGCTCAGGAAGCGTCTCCCAATTGGCGCTTCGACCTCTTTGATGATGACGGCATACTGCTGATTGAGTGTCGCGCGCGCCCCCTCCAGGGTGATACCCGGCTTTAATCGCGCAAAAAGAGTGGCCCAGTGGGTCATCCTATTATCGAGAGTCTCATTGCCAAAGCTCGCGTCCATCAGGTGGCACATGGTGAGTGGAACGAATACCTGAGGGTTGAGCTCAAGGACAGTTCCCTGAAATCCGGCCTGGGACACGCCGACAATGGTCATGAGCTGTCCGTTGAGGACCATAGTCTGATTCAGCACGCTCGGATTCAGGCCAAAGCGGTTCTTCCAATAGGCGTAGCTCAAGACGACGACATGGGACTCCCCAACAGTGCTGTCATCTTGCGGATCCAACAGGCGCCCGAGGGCGGGGCGCACGCCGAGCAGGGAAAAATAGTTGCTCGAGACGAGCAGGCCGAGACCTCTTCTGGTCTCATCCTGCGCCGCGAGGTTGGCAGGAAAGCTGCAATGGGCGGCAATGCCGGTGAAAACGGTCTGGACTCGCTGCAGGTCCCGGAACATCGGATAGCTGAATCTCTGATCGGGCTGGCCAGCCGGATCGCCCGACCGGTATCCTGGCAGCGGCCCGGTGGAAGACAGGTTGACCAGCCTCTCGGGCTCTTGAACCGGCAGGGGGCGCAGCAGGAAGTTATAGAAGATTGAAAAGATGGCGGTGTTGGCGCCGATTCCCAGCGCCAGGACCAGCACCACAGTCACGGTGAAACCTGGACTCTTGCGGAACTGGCGGAAAGCGTAGCGGCCATTCCGGACCAGTTCATCACACAGGTGCAGGCCGCGAGCCTCACGGACATTTTCCCGGCATTTGTCCACGGAACCGAACGCGATGCGCGCCTGCCGCAGCGCAGCGGCGCGCGACAAGCCGCGCCGCTTCATCAGGTCCTCGGCGCAGGCTTCGAGATGAAACTGCAGCTCGGCTTGTGTTTCCCTCTCCAATTGGTTCCGTTTCCGTAAGGCATGAAAGAACGATCGAACTCGGGAAGGGATTCGCATCGTTTCATCCTTTCTCTCAAGCCTGTTCGGCGCGCAGCGCCAGGTTTATGGCGATGGCCAGCCGCTCCCAGCGTTTGGTTTCCTGTTGCAGGCGTCGGCGTCCGGCGACGGTCAGGGTGTAGTACTTGGCCTTACGGTTGTTTTCTGAAGTACTCCATTCGCTGCGCAACAACCCCTGGCTCTCCAGGCGGGCCAGGGCGGGATAAAGCGCCCCCTGTTCCACCAAGAGCGCCCCCTCGGTGATCTGCTCGATGCGCAGCAATACCCCGTAGCCATGTTGGGGGGCGAGGGAAACCGATTTGAGGATTAGCAAGTCCAAGGTTCCCGGAAGCAAATCCGCCGGTTCGGCCATGGTGTCTCTCCTATGCAGTTTAGGAGAATATACTCACGCTCTCCTAAGCTGTCAAGGAGAATTTCACGGTCTGCGACAACCGCCGGCTCAAGATCATCCGCGTGATCGGCGGCGGCCGCCCTCGAGAAGATCCTGCGTCACCTGAAGCCTCGAGACCGGCCCGAGAGGCCGCCGCCGCCCCTGCCGATCGATCCATACAATGCAGCCTGGCGCCGGTACGCCGGCATTGCTTTGATCATCGCGGACAAAATCGGCATCGGAATCGGTGCCGCGATCGCAATCGCGATCGCAATCGGTCTTTCCCAGGCACCAAAGCCGAGTGCGATAGCGATTGCGGCACCGATTCCGATGGCGAGCGATTGGTTCGGTTCCAGGGGGAGAGCCGCTGATCGGACGGCGGGCTGTGCTTACCTCCTCTCCGGCGTCTGTCCGATTGCGGTGGCGTCGAGGGATCTCTTCAGGAACGTGTCCATCCGATTGAACGCATACAGCCAGCGCGCATGCAGCAGCGTCTCATGCACGTCGTCGGGAAACACGACGAGCCCGTGATAGATGTTGCGCGCGCGCAGCAGCTGCACGAGGCCGACCGTCTGCGAGAAATTCACGTTCCGGTCATCGTCCCCGTGCAACAGCAACACGGGCGACTTCCACTGATCGATGGCCGAGATGGCGGACGACTGGTAGGAGACGTCGTTCGGATCCAGCGAGCTGCCTTCGAGGTGCACGCCCGCCAGATCGACGCCTGCCTTGAAGATGTCGGAGTTGCGCGCGAGCGCCTCGGCCGTGAGCAGGCCGCCGTAAGACAGGCCCCAGATGCCGACGCGGTTGGGATCCACATCGGGCCGGGCGGCCAGCCATTTGCCGGCCGCGAGCACATCGCGATACTCGGCGTTGCCGCGCGTGCCGGCTTCGGGCGCCTGGCGGAACGCGCGCCCGTAGCCGACGCCGCTGCGATAGTTGGCCGACAACGCAAAGGACGCTCCGACTGAGGCTGTCTACGGCGAGATCGCCCGGCAGGCGAAGCTGCCGATTGTTGCGGCAACCGGCAAAGGAGACAAATCCGGAGGCGGCCGCGAAGACGGATCAGTCGATCTTTGGGACAGCGAAGCCGAGTTGTTGATTGGTGTTGATTGGGGGCCATTTTGGCCCCCTTTTTTTGTGCCTGAAACGGCTGCAAGTGATCGGATCGTATGTGGTACGCCTGGCAGGACTTGAACCTGCGACCCCCGGTTTAGGAAACCGATGCTCTATCCAGCTGAGCTACAGGCGCACACTAGGTTACAGCCCAGAAGATTTGGGCTGTAGCGGAAACGGTTGCGGGTAGCTGTCTGCTTTCACCCTCACGGGCTTCCGAACTTTGAGCCTCGAGCTTTTCAAATGCACTTTCCATAGGCACCGAGGAGGGATGAACATGCCTCTGACATACCCTGCTTGAGGAATGTCCCGCAATTTTCGTAATCGTAAAGGCATCTACCCCACTCTCCCTTGGTTTGGTCAGCACCCTGTGGCGAAGGGAGTGTAGCACAAAATCTTTAGGCAGGTTAAGCCGTCTTCTCAGTCTCACATGCTGATGATCGAAGGAGGAAATCAAGATGGGCACCCTTGGATCTCTCCACGGAAAGACCCACTCTGAAGTCAGCGCCCAGAAGTCCCACCCAGGAAAAGCAGCATCGGAAAACATAACTCCTCTGTTTTCAAGTCCGAGGTAAAACCAAGCGCTATGAAGCCACCTCCTCGATCAGTTCGAGGGGCGCGAAAATGACGTGGGAGGCTCTCCGTGCCGGCGGCGTTTCAAGCGGTACACCAGGCGGCCGTCGAGCAGCAGAACTCCAGGGAGAACTGTGGACGTTTGTGATCGAAATCCTACAGGAAATGCGGGCGGCGGCCGAAGAGATTGCAGTGACGCTGCAGGCTGGATTATACTCAGCCGGGCTTTATCGGAAACAGGCCGCTCGAGAACCCTTCCCCCCAAAGAGTCTCGCAGCTGAAACAACTCGTACCGGCAGGGCGTTGTGTGCAAGCCTGACTGGCAGCAAGGCTTTGCGTCGCGCATGTCGCATAACGTTGCCCTTTTGGTTGAGACCTTTCTCCAAAGCATTCATTTCGAGGCAGAGACCATGACATCTCATACAGGCAGAATCCCGCTGTATCTCGCATTCGTGTCGATGTGCTTTGCAGTTTCGGGGGCGAAAGCCGCGGCGCAGGATGCTGCGGCATTGTGGCAGCAAATCGGCCAGGCTCCATTTGACACGGAAAAATCGGCTGCAGTCGAGAACGTGACGCTTGTGCGCGATCGCATCCGGATCACCCTGGCAACCGGCACGATCCAGTTCAGTAATCCGGCGCAAGACATCGTCTACGGCGCCGCATTCCGGGGCAAGGGCCGGATCGAGGTAAAGCCGCCCACCCCGCAGGAAGCGCAACAGTTGCGCCTGTTCACCGGCCAGGAGAGTCTCGCCATGGATTTCACCGAAGCGACATTCACCTTCTCGGACGGAACTTACGAGGAGGTTGCCCGGCAGGTGCACTGGAGTCCGACTCCGGACAAAGCATACGGAGAACTCTACCTGCGCCGTCAGCAGGAGCGCGAAGATATCGGCTTTTCAGTTGTTCCCCGTCTGTTCAAATCCATCCTGTCCGGCGACCGGAAACGCACCGCCCTGTTTGTAGCCGATTTGAAAACCAGCGAAAAGGGCTGGATTCACGCCAGCACCGACGCGCTATCCCTGGAGGAAATTACTGTCGGACGCTATGCGGACTACGGCCCGGTTGTCAGGCTTGACACCTGGCTGAGTTTCCCTGCCGGGGAACGCGGCGCCGCCGAGGCCTACGCCGACCCGCTGGCGCGCGAAGACTTCGATATCAAGAAATTTCACATCGATGCTAAAGTCACGGCCGGCGCGGAACTCAGCGCGGTCACTCAGGTGGCTCTGGCGGAAAAGGCCGCAGGCGAACGCGTGCTGCTGTTCAACCTGGATGCCACTCTGCGCGTGCAGTCGGTGAAAAACAAGGAAGGCAGCCCGCTGGCTTTCTTCCAGCCGCGCGACCCCAAAGACAGAAACCAGTCCTACGGAGACTATGTGGCCGTGGTGCTCCCGGCAGCCTCGGTGCCCGGTGAAAGCCAGACCCTGGAATTCACGTACGCCGGAAAACGCATCATCCAAAAGACCGGAAACGGAAGCTATTTCTGCCAGAGCTACGGCTGGTATCCATCGCTCCCGGTTGACTTCGCCACCCGCGCCGACTTCGAGATGACCTTCCATAGCCCGAAGGGTTACACCCTGGTGGCCACGGGAAGCAGGGTCAGCGCAACCACCGAAGGCGACTCGGTCGTGACCAACTGGAAAAGCAATCCGGCTCTCGCGGTAGCGGGTTTCGCGTTCGGCAGATTCAAGCTCTACACGGAAAAGACGGGAAACGTCACCATCGAAGCCTATGCAAACCCCGAGCCTGACGACATGATGAACATGATCCAGAGGGCAGCGGCAGCCAGCAATTCGGTCGCGGTCGGAACACTCACCCCCTCCGCAATGATCAAGCCCATGGGCTCGGAACTGGGCAACATAGTGCGCTTGTTCGAGAGCTACTTCGGCCCCTACCCGTACGATCGGTTGGCGGTCACCAATATACCCGCCTCCTACGGCCAGGGATGGCCGACGCTGATCTACCTGTCGGTCCTGTCGTTTCTGGATTCCACCCAGCGCAACGCCCTGGGAATCACGGGGTCGGACGTGGCGATCGAGCTCACCGACTTTTTCCGGGCCCACGAGGCCTCGCACCAGTGGTGGGGGCACCGGGTCGGCTGGAAAAGCTATCACGACGCATGGCTCTCGGAAGGCTTCGCCCAGTTTTCCGGCAACCTCTATGTACAGTATCGTCAGAACGACAAGGAGTACCTCAACCGGATAAAGCAGGACAAGGAAAAGCTCCTGGGAAAAGACGACAAAGGGCGTGTCTATGAATCGATCGGACCGGTCTGGATGGGCGAGCGCCTCTCTTCTGCCGATGCTCCCCGCGCTTATGCGAACGTCGTTTACAACAAGGGCGGACTGATTGTCCACATGCTGCGCCGGCTGCTCTGGAACTCGCAGAGCAGCAATCCTGACGACCGTTTCAGCGCAATGCTGAAGGACTATTGCCAGACCTACAACAACAAACCGGCCTCGACGGAAGATTTCAAGGCTATCCTGGAAAAGCACATGATTCCGGCGATGGACCTCGAAGGCAACCGGCGCATGGACTGGTTCTTCCGCCAGTATGTGTACGGCACCGGCGTCCCCGAGTACCAGCTCCAATGGCAGGCCGACGATGCCGGCGGCGGCCAATGGAAACTCCAGGGCAAGATCATGCAAAGCGGCGTGCGCGACGGCTGGCTCGATGTTCTGCCTCTCTATGCCCAGGTGTCCGGCAAGGTCATCCGTCTCGGACTCCTGAGCGTCAAAGGAAAAGAAACCCAGTTCAGTTTCACCTTGCCGCTCAAGCCAGAAAAGCTGCTGCTGAACTACCTGGAGGACACCCTGGCCATGGTCCGCTGAAAAGTCGGCGACGCAGCCTCAGCCGAAAAATATCAACGCAGAGGCCGGAGAGAGAGACAGCTGATCCGCAAACCGGAGATATCCGTTGGGGCGGTGCGAGGACGGCCCGATCCATTCCTTGCACAACCGCCCGGTCACTCTGGCCGCTTGATCTGTCGATCAACTGCGGCCGGGCCGCAGAACCTCCAGGTGACCCGGAGGCCCCTGGGGACTCACTGCCGGCCCAAAGCAGACGAAATCCGGCAGTGGGCCGCAAAACACGACGTAGGCACTCTCAGTAGTGGAGACAGCGTTTGCGGCGCCGAACCAGACGACATCGAGGCTTCCATACCTTCCCGAGCCCTTCGTAACCGCGAATTTGATGGGCGAGATGTCACCTCCCCCTGCCGCCCCCAGCCCCCAGCGCGCCGTGTGCACGGACTTTGGAATCGCAAAACGCCAGTAAGGGATGCTATCGAGCCTGGCGCCGACTTCGATGGCCGTCATGGAGGGGTCACCGCCGTAGCAGGGATGGATCCTCCACATAAAGCGCGTGTCATGCCGCACCACTTCCTTCTTTGTGGAAGGAGCACGCTGTTTCAGAGCTTCCGATATCTGGCGCCGCCAATCCGGATCCCCCACAGACAAGCACGGCCGCACCCTGAGCATCGGCGGCACCTGCTGAGCGGCAATGCCGTGCAACAGGCCGACCACCGGAAAGCCGGGTCCCATTTGAAGGAGCGCCTGATCGATCGCTTCAATCAGCTCATCGGCGCATGTCCTGCGGGTAAGGAACTGGTGCGTCAATATGTACGCCCAGCCGTCGAAATCAATGCTGAGCAGCCTCTGCATGATCCGTTGCTGCAGGCGAATGTCCGGGCGCACCTGGAGGGAGTCGTAGAGCGCTTCAATATTTACGCCCTTCAACTGGGGAACAAGGTATCTGAAGTCTCCCTCTGCTCCGCCCGACCACAGATAACTGATCCAGATACGAGCGCATCCACTTCTTTGACTGCCATCCACTTTCCGACCCCGCAATATACAGTGACGCTAACGGGATTGTGGCAGAAGGATCCGCTACTCGCAGTGATGGATCTCACGCAATGTCTCATTGCGGGATGCAGTCAAATTGACATCGCGCCGATCCCCATGAGTTTGCAGGAGAAGAGGCTTTCGCACACAAGTTGCGATATCTGTGAAATGCACTGCCTGGGTTTGCTCATGCACTGAAATGTCGGCTTTGAGCACGCCGGTGCTGAAAATCAGCAGTATCCCATTCCAACCGCAGCCGGTCTTGGCTCAAGCTGCGGCTTGCTTAGCCGGGTCCTATGCCTGCAACTTATACACAACAGATGTGTTCCCGCCCTTTCTGAATCCATGGGCAGACATGGCCGGATCTGGCATGTAATTTGCTTCCCTCTTCGGTAGAAACTGCTTTGAGGATGAAAAGGCAGCGACGAAGAAAACGGCGCGGTATAGCCGCAACCAGAAACTCAATGGCGTGGCCGCCGAGGCTGCAGCGATTTGAGTGTTCCCTGCGGCCTCCGCACCCTCTGCGTTGAGATGTGAACTCAATTTCGTGCGCCCCGGCGCATGAGGAACTGTTCAGAGACACCGATGCACCGATTTGCATGGCTGGAACTCGATGAGGGAATGTGGCACCTGCTGACGCACCTTGCTGCCGAACCGGCGGCATCGACTCGCCGATGGTCCGACAGGCAACACGCGCTCACGGAGTTGATGGAGGAGGGCTGGACCGTCGTCCGCCCGTACCCGCAAGAGTTGACCATGAAAGGAACCGGGGAGAGCGTGTTCGGGTATGGGCTAACCCGGACAATCCACTGAGCCGGCAGGGATTTCAAGTGCCCTGGGTGTCAGCCGCGAGGTAGCAGCGAGTGAGCCTGTCGTCAGTTGGCGCGATGGATCCCAGTGCATCTGCCTTTTCAGTTCTCTGCACCGAAAATGGACTTTGCCGGGCGCGGTCGGGCCGCCCACGCCCACGGCGTGGGTCGCGTCTGTAAGACGCGAGCCTCCTGATATCCCCCCAGCATCCCCCCGATTTTCACGCGTCACAGGGCGCGCCCGGCACAGGGGGGACTGCGTTGGGGCGCAAAATCCTTGCCATTCGATAGCCGAATTGCGTATTAGTATCACGAAGAGCACGAATGCTGCCCAGCCGTGGCCGTCCGTGTATTTTATCGCAGCCGCTAGAAAACCCGCTTCACGCGCATGGGTGCGCCCCATGCAGGAGAGGCTGTCTGATTGATGTGATTGATGCGGCGTTCGCAGCCGTCCCGATTGGGTGGCAGAAACTGAGCCATGGTCGTTGCGGATTCACGAATCCAAAAAGATAAAACCCTGCACCTGATCATTACCGATTCGGGGCTGGGCGGCCTGTCCATCTGCTCTGAGATCGAGAGGAATCTGAGGCAATCGAATCCGGGCCGGGATGTGCTCCTCACCTATTTCAACGCCTGGCCAGAGCAGCAGGGCTACAATGACCTGCCGGATATGCAGTCCCGCGCTGATGTTTTCAACCGGGCATTGACTCGCATGGCCGAGTTTGAGCCGGATCATATTCTCATCGCCTGCAACACGCTTTCCATTCTATACAGCCGGACCGAATACAGCCGCCGGAGCGCCGCCGTCCCCGTGTTGGGCATTATCGAGGCGGGCGTCGATCTGTTTTGCGAAGCCCTGAGCGCGGATCCTTCGAGTTCCATCGTGATGCTCGGAACGCGGACGACCATCCAGTCGCATGTGCATCAGGACAGACTGGTGCAAAAAGGAATTCGGCGTGAGCGGATTTCCGCCGTTGCCTGCCATGGGCTCGCTGCGGCCATCGAGACGGATCCCGACAGCCCCGATGTTGCCGGCCTGATAGAAAAATGCCTTACGGAGGCCTGTAGTGCAGATCTATCCGGCACACGGCTTTATGCGGGGCTCTGCTGCACTCATTACACCTATGTCAAGGACTTGATGCGATCGTCGCTCGAACGGCACTTCGGCCGCAGGGTTCAGATCCTGGACCCCAACCAGCGCATGGCAGACGACGTAGCCCCCCGGACTGAGAAGCCTCACCCGGAACCGGTGCACAGCATGATCAGAGTGAGAGTGATTTCAAAGGTGGAGTTGGATGAAAAAAAACGGCGCGCGGTGGCGAAACGGCTCGAACCCGTTTCCGAGGCCACGGCGCAGGCGCTCCTGTCATACAATCGCGATCCCGGCCTGTTTTGACCCGGCCTGCCCGGGACGTTTCGATTTCGCGGAGATACATTATGAGAGTTCTCCTCGTGACCGGCCCCGGCGGTGATGCCCAGGGATGGGGTGATGTGGCCGTGACCCAATGTGTCGCTGAGGCGTCGGAGGCTTCAGGACATCCGGCACACATCGCTTATGTGGAAACCGAGGCCGGCTTCTTCAAAGCTCTCGATCAGGGCGGCTTCGACATCATCTGGAGCGCCCTGTACCACATTTCTCCCAACGAAAAATTCATCGGCAAAAACGAGAGCGGCGTGTGGGTGGCGGATGTCCTGGACAGCAGGGGCATACCGTATATCGGCTCCAACAGCCGGGCCATGAAGGACATGATCGACAAATTCCAAACCCACACCATCCTGGCCCGCAATGCGGTGCCGGTTCCAGGCCACCACCTCGTGCACAGCGGAGATGATCTCTTGATGATCTCATATCCCGCATTCGTAAAACCGATTTGCGAATCCCGTTCCGTGGGCATTTCAGACGAGAGCGTGGTCTACTCCGCCGAGGAGCTCAGGCGCCGGGTGGCTTATATCGAGGCTGAATTTGACGAAGCGGCACTGGTGGAGGATTATCTGCCCGGCGACGAATATACTGTGTTGGTGCTCGGCAACGGCAAGAGTCGCGAATGCCTGCCGGGCCTGGTCACCGTAGAGCAGAAGCATTACGCGAAACACAGGATTCTGCGCAGCGATTTGCGTGGTGTCGGACTCACCCGAATCAGCTTCGAAAGCCGGCGCGCCGAAGAAGCCAGGGACATCGCCGACCGGGCGGCCGAGGCCATGAACTGCCTCGACCATGTGCGGATCGACATCAAGGCCGATGCTGCCGGAAAACTGAGGATCATTGAAGTCAACGGCATTCCCGGCCTCAAGCCCCACAAAAGCTGGGCGCCCCAGATATACACGCTGTACCACGGGTCACCGGAAGGGGAGATGGAGGATTACCGCAGGCTGATCCAGGCGGTCATCGAAGCCGGCGGCAAGCGGTATGGGCTCAAATCCTGATTCCGTGGTCACACTCTCGAAAACCACTCCTCGACCACGCGGTAAGCTTCCCTGGAATAAGGACGCGCTTTTCCGGCAACGAAACGCGTCAGGAGATCACGCCACAGTTCGTGATGCTGCAGCGTCGTGATCCGGTTGCGGAACATCGCGGCGCCTTTTTGCGGCTCCGATTTCATCTTTTTCAGGATGCCGTGGACTTCTTCAGCGAATCCGGACATCCCGTAATAAGCAAGATAGGCCTGCCAGGCTTTCTCGGTTCCCGCAGGAGATTCCAGAGGCCGGGAAATCTGGGAGATTTTTCGACGGAACTTCTCATCTTCGTAGGCGCTGAGTCTGCGCAAGCCTCTTTCGGTGATGTGATATGGATGAAGCTCAATTGCCGAAACGGCACCGCCGGAAACCCTGAGAGTGATGCAGAATCCCACCCTTCGATAGTACAGATCTGTGTGCTGGTAAAACACAAAATTGCCGAGACTGTAGGCAATCGGCCGTCCTTGATACCATTCGATCCCCTGCGGCACATGCGGGTGGTGGCCGATCACGCAATCGGCGCCGGCTGCCGCCATCGCCCGGAAAGCCGCCGCGACATAAGGCGGAGGATAAGGTATATACTCCAGGCCGCAGTGCCCGATCACGATAACGCAGCTGCCGTTTTTCTTGAGTTGCCGGATCAGGGACATGGTCCTGGGCAGATCCCATCCACAAACTCCCGGTCCCCCGCGGGAGGCGGTCAAGTCCTCCCCCTCGCTTATGTTGATGATGCTGATCTTTGCCTTGTCGAATACGAGTGTAAGAGGTCCGCACGCCTCTTCCTCCGTCAGGCCCGCGCCGACGGTTGTGATGCCATGCCGTCGCAGGGTATCGAGGCTCTCCCGGAATCCCGAGATCCCGTAATCGAAGACATGATTGTTGGCCAGGCAGGCTACCTCGAAGGGAACCGCCGTCAGTCCCTTTGCATGCTCCGGCATTCCCTTGAAGACCGATCCGCTTTTCCAGACCGGCTTCCGGGATGCAGTCAGCGCACATTCGCAATTCACAACTCGAAGATCCGCCGCGCGCAGTACGGGCAGCATGTCCCCATAAACCGATTCGGGATCGCGCTGGATAATCGCAGCGAAGGCGCGGATTGGAGCCCAATCCGATGCGACCAGAACTGTTTTTCCCCGGGTCCCCTTTTTCCCCGATTGGCACTGAAGATTCTGACGGCCGGTGCTTCTGTGCATAGTCGAGAAGCTCTCCCCGGCGTCCCGGAGTATTGCCGTCCAGGCGGTCGCGGTCGAGCCCGGACCCGGCAGCCAGGACTCCGACTTTCCAGGACTCCACTGGAAGAGGCTTCCTCCCCTTCTCCTTTCTATCGCAGGCAATAGCGGACGAATTCCTGCAGGAAGGTCTGTCCATCCGTCACAGCCGCTTGATGCCGGCCTATCTCTCCCGCCCGTGTCTCTTTCCCGATTTCAGGATGGAATTGAACGCCAAACCAATCTCTGGTTTTATGCTGCATGATCTCTACGGGACATTGGTCCGATCCGGCGATGATCTCATAGTATGCCAGCAGGCCGTCGTTGGGGAGCACTTCCTGTTTGTGATTGAACTGCGCCCAGAGCTCTCTTTGGTGCATAAATCGTAGGGACTGGTTCATCCGCACCAGCACGACCTTGTGCCGGTCCTGGGGAACCTGCATGTTCCGAATGTGAAGCAAGCCGAATCCGGTTCGATCCGGATCAAATTCATCTCCAAGCGCCATCAGCTGATGCCCGAAACAGATGCCCAGGACAGGACCCCGGAAATCGCGGATCAACCGAAAAACGGGGGCCATTTTTTGATAGAGTCCGCGATCGAAGCCACCATCGGGAAGGGCCAGGTCAAAGATCGATCCGGACAGGATCAAACCCCGGCAGCGCATGAGGTCGCGCTGCCGGGCAGAGATGTCCTCATAGCGGGCGAACTCGTAGTTTTTGCCCATCGTCCACCCGCTCAACGCCTGGACAAAACCAAGACCTCGACCCTGGCCCGGATTCATTGGGTGTTCATTACAGTCGATGATGGTAAATTCCATGGTCACCTGTTTTCATCTCAATTTCATCACGCACCGGCCGGGGAAAATATTGTCTCAACCCGATGACCGGCCATCAAACCAGGCCAACTTCCCTGTGGAGAATAGGGACGTTCGCCGATTTTCTCAACAAAATTATGGCGCAGGGAAAAGCGGCCACGAATGGCATGAATTTCATGAATGGCGGCATTCATGAGACTGGGATATCTCCTCAATTGATGCGAGTGTTTAAAGGAACGAGTGCAGGCGGAGTTCTTTCATTCGTGGCGCAGAGCCTCCATAGGATCGATCCTGGCCGCCCGGCGCGCCGGGAGGTAGCCGGCCATGAGTGCGACCGCAGCCAGGACAACCGCCATGAAGGCGAAGGTGGCGGGATCGAATGAGCTTATCTCGAAGAGTTGGCTCTGAAGCAGTCTCGCGAGGATTGCGGCCGCAACCATGCCGATGGCGATTCCCGCTCCGGCCAGTCGCAGGCCCTGCCCGGCGATCAGGGCCAGCACCTGCGCGCGCTCCGCACCCAGCGCCATGCGAATGCCGATTTCCTGCGTGCGCTGCGTGACTGTGTAACTGATGACGCCATACAGCCCGAGCGCCGCCATCAGCAGGGCCACGACAGCGAAGAATCCGAGCAAAGTAACCGCGAACCGCTGGGGACCGAGAGAGTCTGCCACCCGCGCCTCCATCGTTTTGAGGTTATAAACGGGTTGAGCCGAATCGACCGATCGCACCGACTCCAGGATCGCGTTTGCCAGGTTTGCCGGATCGCTCCTGGTCCGGACCACAAGGTAGACGCTGGAGACGGGTACTTGTAACAACGGATAGTAGCAGACACCCTGTGTGGCAGGCCGATGGGAACCCAGAGCTGGGCCTCACTGGGCCAGACGAAGTCGGGCCCCATCACGCCCACTACTCTATAGGACTGCCGGGAGAGTTGAATCGTCCTGTCCAGAATCCCCGGGTCGCCGCCGAACAGGCGCTGCCAGGTGCTGTAAGCAAGCACCGCCACCTGGTTCGCGTTCGGCTGGTCTTCCTCGGGGCGGAACGTTCTTCCGATCAGCGGCCTGACCTCGAAGACATCGAACCAGGCCCACGACACCCGCGCGCCCTGTAGCCGTTCAGGCAGGTCGCCGGCGGTGTAATTGAAGTCGCCCCGACTCATCAGGGCCGCCGTTGAAAAGACCTGCCTGCTGTCGCGTACGTCGACGAAATCGGGCGCCGAAATCACGATGCTTTTAAGGTTGAGTTTGTCATACTTCACGCGGATGGCCACGAGGCGCTCCGGGTGGGAGATGCCCGCAGGATGAAAAAGCAGCCCGTTGATGACGCTGAAAATCGCCGTGTTGGCACCGATGCCGAGCGCGAGCGTCAGCACTACAACCAGGCTGAAGCCGGGCGTGCGCAGCATCCCGCGGAAGCCATAACGAAGGTCTTTGAGCAATGATTCCAGTATGATTCACCCCTTTTTCTTGGGCCACGAGACCCAGATCATCGCGGTCGGCTTGAGCATGGCCGGCAAGAACTCAGGGCGCAGGCAAGTTCTGTCTTCCGCGAGGAGAAGATGTGCACAAGGTCGGTGTTCTTCGATAGGCGTGCAGCGATCTTCACACCTTCAGGCAGCGGCTCGATAAGTTTGAGGTAACCATCGGGTGCACCCATCATGCGGATTTCGGAGCCTGCTTTGATTCCGAGCTTCTCTGCCAATGGCTTGCCAGAATAGCCGGCCACGTGTCCTCCAAATCCGGTGCCTGACGCCCGGCCGATCAGCGGCGACGCGCAGCGCGGGCCGCTGCATCGGCCCTTCAGGCCGTTTCCTTGCCATACCTGCGCATGATCTTGCGGATGGGCTCGTTGTCTGCGAACACCTGCCAGACGGAGACGTGCCCGCTGGCCACGACTGCTCGCCAAGCCCCGGGGGTGCTCCACCGATCAACAGGGTTCAGGTTGCCATCCGGGGAGTAAGTGCCGCGCGCGGTACCGACGACAATAACGACCGGACCGTCAGCAACGGCTTCCTGCACCTCGATCGTGTAGTCGGGAACCATGGAGAAATAGCCACGCCAACCGGAGCGCATCGTTTCCCGACCGCGGTATTGCGCCCCGCCGGCATCTACGAACAAGTGATCGTCAGTCATGAGTCGACACAGCATCTCGACGTCACGGCGGTTGATCGCGTTTACGAATGCCAGGACAACCTCCGTGTTCGTCATACTGTTTCGCTCGTGGTCGATTGGCCAAACGGTTGAGCTCAGAGGCCAGCCGCAGGCCGGCGCGAAGCGAGAGCCCGAGGACTGGCCCGCTGGATCGAATCGTTGGGCGGCGTCCTTTATTGAACAGCCAACAGTTCTACGATAAAGATACTAATCAGTGCATAAGTAAGCGGACGTTATGCAGCATATCTTGTATCAGGTGCCCGAAAGAAAGAACAGATCAATTCAGGAGTTCGCTGCATGCCTCGCATATAGTCAACGACCTTTTGCTTCATATCGTCGGGACC
>JAIQGI010000065.1 GCA_020072565.1 Terriglobia bacterium | reverse complement strand
TCCACGATCGTGGACACCGATTCCAATCATCGGGAAAAAGTGTCCACGATCGCGTCGGAATCGCTGTCCACGATCAATCGGAATGACTGTCCACGATCGATTGGAATGGGTGTCCACGATGGGTCGGAATATGCAGCCAGCTGTTCCCAATGCCTTGGTCCGGTAACGTTGGCTTTCAGGTGCTCCAGAAAATCGGCTCCTAAAAATCCACAGGCGCTGTCCAGAGGTTCCTGCGTGTAGCCCAGATTCATGATGATCTCCCGGCTCCGATCCACCAGTATCTCGGGACTATTGAGCTAAGGGATCATACTGAAAATCGAGTTCTTTTCTGATCGACTCCCCCTAGTACACCCAAGGAATAAGACGCTTAGTCGTCCGCGCGTATTCTTCGTAGGCTGGCCCGAAGGCTGCCTCCAGAGCGGTCTCCTCGACGTGGATACGATAGACCACAGCGACGAGGTAGGGGAGAACACTGGATGCCAGGGTCCACCAGTTGGCAAACGCCATCCCGATGCCTGCGTGGACCATCAGAGAGCCGGCTCTGAGCGACGCATCACGGCACCACTCTTATGGCTCTCTGTCTGAATGTCTGATCATTGATATCTTATCATGCTTCTGGCTGGCGGCGTGTTTGGATACACTGCCAGGCTGGCCTCGCTACTTCAGGGCCGGGAGTTGCAGTCAGACGTGGCCGGGCAGGGCGGGGATGAGCGCGCTAAAACTTCTTGCCATACAAGATAGTTTGTGATACAAAGTAATTGCTATGACAAGGAGGCTTGCATCATGAATGAAAATGAAAAGTCATCACCAGAACAGCTTCCGTTGCAGGAAATCCGGGAAATTCCCAAGTGGAGCCGATCGTATGCCCTAAACCGGACGCTTCCGGTTCTCGTGCTCCTTGCTGCTTTTCTCCTCATTTGCTGGGGAATCGGCCAGTTTTCGCAATTAGCAGGCGAGGCTTATCGCGCTGGCCGGATGCTCGCGTTTGGCCTCAGGATGGCGGCGTTGGCTGTCTGCTTAGGCGCCATCGTGCCACTTGTCATACCAAGCATGTTTAGGAGACTGGTGCGAATCCTGAACGAATGGTGCTACCCCAACGAAGGGGTGGCCATCATTGCACCGTCGCTGAAATCACCGCTCCGGCGGAGGTTGGTTTTTTCCGGCTTCCTCTTGTTGGCTGTCGGCATACCCGCGCAAGTAATCCTCGGAGCGCGTCTCACAGAAGAATACCAGCAACCTGTGTCGACTTTGTACGCTGTTCCATTTCTGATGGCCCTCGCACTTTCAGTGCCCGGAGTTGTCTCTATGTTCTTGCTTTGGGCCGTCCTTTACGGCCTGCACGCCGTGCTCCTTCTTGCCGGCGCGCCGATCCTGTTTGGCGGCGAATGGTCCAGCCTGAACATTGTGGTACCGACGATCGGCTACGGCATGCTCAGCGCGCTGGCAGGCCATGTCTATAATCGCTACTCTCTTCGGCGGCTCAGACGTTTGGGGGTCGGCGGCCGCGGGCAAGAAACCGGTGGCACGGTGAGGCGACCATGAACGATCTGGACCGCGTTATTCACGAACCGACGCGTCTGCGCATCCTGATGATCCTCTCTGGAGTTGATGCGGCGGACTTTAATTTCTTGCTTTCCGCGCTTGAATTGACCAGCGGAAACCTCTCATCGCATCTCGACCGCTTGGAGAAGTCCGGCTACATCGAGATTCGCAAGAGCTTCCAGGGCAAGATCCCCAAGACGGATTGCCGCCTCTCGAAGACCGGGCGTGCCGCCCTGGCGAATTATTGGCACACCATCGATAACATTCGCTCGCGGCCTGCTGTGCACGAGCATAAGGGCTAGGACATATGAAACACCTGACAGTTCGCAGTTTCATGTCGGAAGACTATCCCGGTGATGCCGATTCCGTCGTCGTTGCGGGCGCCACGCGACTGGATGATGCCCGCTGGGAGCAGGACGCCGTCGAGTAACTCCTCACGGAGAATCGAGTGCTCGGAGAGGAGCTCGGCAAAAAACGAATCCCCGTCAACGATGACCAGCGGTGTCGCCTGGCTCTGAAAGCAAAATCCTGGCCCTTTGCGGTGCCCCCAAGCGGCGCCCGCATTGCATCTTTTTCCCCATATCCCTCGCAATTGTGAGTACCGCCGGCGCAGGAAATTCCCTGTTCGTCCGTGTCGCGATTCGGTGCTGCGGAGGCAATCAGACAGGAGGCAGGCCGGTGCACTCCAGAATTTTTCGTATTGCCTCGGGCGATCATCCTGAAATTGGGTGTATAATCGGGCCACCTCAGCTATCAGGGGCGCTATGACCCGAGACAGAAAGATTCTCTGGAGTGAGGGGATGTTTCTCACCCCTCACCATTTTCAGCAGTGGGATGACTATCAGCAGCACACCATCGACTTTCGAATCAGATCGCTGGCCCCGTTTGCCTGGGGGCTTACCGAGCTGGAGGTCAATCGCGAAGGTCTCGCGAACGGCCATTTTTCGATCGTCCGGTGCGGCGGCATATTTCCGGGGGGCACGATCTTCAGCGCATCAGAGTCCGATGGGCCGGCCCTGTCCCGAGTGCTCAGCCATACTCTCGATCCCTCCATACAAACGGTGGACGTGCATGTAGCGCTTCCCGCAAAGCGCGCCTCGTTCCGCAATGTATCCGGCGGCAACGAAGGTGATGCCTCGTCCGCGCGCTATTTGAAAGAATCGATTCGCGTCATCGATGAGAATACCGGTGAAAATGAGCGGGAGGTGGATGTCGCCAGAAACAACCTGAGAATACTCCTCGGAGGCGAGTCTCTTACAGATCACGATCACCTCCAGGTTGCCAGGTTGAAACAGGAAAGCGGCGGATCGTTCGTTCTTGACGACACCTACATTCCGGCCTGCCTGCACATTTCTTGTTCCAGCCTGCTCACGCACATTGTGCGCCGGCTGCTCGAAACGCTGCATAGCAAGAGTGCATCGCTTTCTGAATCCCGGGGTCAGCGAACGGCCGGATTGCTGGAATACGGCAGCTCCGATTTGGGAACGCTGTGGCTTCTTCACACCGTCAATTCCTTCATACCGATAATCGATCATTACCATCGCGTGCCTCGATCGCATCCGGAGCTCCTCTTTACTTCGATGGCGCAGCTCGCGAGCGCATTGATGACGTTTTCTCCTTCGGCACACCCGAAGGATCTGCCGCGATATGATCACAGCAACCTTTCCGCGACCTTCCTGGGATTGGATAAGGCTATTCAGGAGCTTCTCAAGGCTGCCGTCCCAACCGGCGCGGTAGAGATCCCGCTAATACGGGAGAGCGAATCCAAGTTCACGGCACAAATTGCCGATGATCAATTGTTTGTCGCCGCAGAGGTGTTTCTCGCCGCGAAGGCTGATATTCCCGAACACCAGCTCATCGAAGAACTGCCCAAACAGGCGAAGATCAGCTCGGCCGACAAGATAAGTTCTTTACTCGGTCTGGCCCTTCCAGGCGTGGCTCTGGTGCACCGTCCTGTTCCCCCGCATCCGCTTCGCGTGAAACTCGGCCTGCAGTACTTTCGCCTGGAGAGCCGGGGGGACTCGGAAAGCCAGAAGCATTGGGAAGAGATCTGCAAGTCGCGGACGCTTACCCTTCGGATCCCGGGACAGAGATTTCCGGGTCTGAGGTTGGAACTTTGGTCGATCAAAGAATAGGTGCCCCTTCTGAGAGACTCCATGGATGAATCCGCAAAATCGGTAACGCTTTCCGAGTTGGCCACCGAGATCTTTCTCTTTGCCCTGGGCATGCGCAACCGGGCGAACATGGCCGAGTCCAGCACGCTCCACCAGGGTGTTCTGAAGCTCTTTGATGAGTTCGAGCAAAAAGCCAAAGCACAAAAAATTGATCCGGACGACATTGCGGCAGCCAAATATGCGCTGGCAGCCTTCGTCGACGAAACCGTCCTGAGCGCGGAGTGGCCGGGCAGAGATCAGTGGGGCGAGGATCCCATGCAACTCCACTTTTTCGGGACCTATCTTGCCGGCGAGGGCTTCTTTGAGAAGCTGGAAGTCCTCAGGGCGCAGGAGAAGCTCAGGAGAGGAAGTCTCGAAGTTTACTATCTGTGCCTGGCGCATGGATTTAAGGGGAAGTACGGGATTGCGGGAACCGAACGACTTCAAGCATTGAAGAAGGTGCTTCAGAGCGAGTTGGAGCGGGGGCAGGCTGAGGATCAGAAAGATCTTTCGCCGCATTGGCGGCTGGCGGACGGCCCTTCCCGTACAGCGGACAAGCTTCCGCGTTGGTTTGTTTACTTATGCGCGGCCGTGTTGGTGGCGTGCCTGCTGCTCTATATAGTCTTTTTCATTCACATTCGAACCGAAGCGAGCAAGGTGCAACGAGGCCGCGCAACAGCAGCTCTAACGTCATCCGTACCATTGGACAGGTGAGCCGATGAGGAATCCGCATTCATCATTCCCAGGCACGGCCCTTCTCGCCGCCATTTTCCTGCTGATTCTTATTCCTGCCGCATGGTTCCTGGGACCCCGGTTCGGCATGCAGCGCAGCACAATCACTCTGGTAGCAGCAATCGTCGCAGGGCTGGGGATTCTCCTTCTGCTCATTTTTGTTTTTTTCAGGCGGAAGCAATCCGACCAGCCCGCAACGCAGACTCAAGCTCAGGTACAAGCGCCCGCTTCCAGTCCTCAAAAGGCGCCGGTCTTGGGGGAGCGTCTAGCGGGGGCAATCCAGTGGCTGAAGAAGTCCAAACTTGCCGAGGCAGGTCGAGATCCAGTTTACGAATTACCCTGGTATCTGTTTCTCGGGCAGCGGGGAAGCGGGAAATCGACGCTCATTGCACAGTCTGGATTTGCCTTTCCCTACACGGAGCCGAAGAAAGCGCTGGGGAAGCTGAGCATTGGTCCGACCGAGGATTGCGACCTGTGGGTGTCTAACGAAGCCCTATTCATCGATCCTTCCGGCGCATACTTCTCAGAGGATCATCCAATGAGAGCGTGGCAGGCTGCGCTCGGTCAAATCAAACAACATAGAAGGATGAAGCCGATCGACGGCCTTGTCCTGGTAGTGGATGTCGCCGATCTTTTACAGCTCGACCGGGATGCCCTCAGGGAGCGGGCTGACCGAATTCGTGCCTACCTGGATATGACCGCGCACGAATTTGGCATGGTTTTGCCCATCTATCTTCTGTTTAGCAAGTGCGACCTGATCGCGGGCTTCAGAGAGTTCGTGGGCACACCTCAAGATCGCGAGAATTCTCCCCTCGGTGCCACCTTCAGGAAGGAGCAGTACCAGGGTCCTAATCCGGAAAATGAGTTTGAGCTGGAGTTCGAGACCATCTGCCGGTCTTTCCTGTCCCGTCGCGTTCTGGGTCCGGCGAACCGAAACGAGCAGACTCGGGAAAAAATCTTCGCCTTCCCCCTGCAGTTTTCATTGATCAAGGATCAGCTGCGGGATTTCGTCGGGATTCTCTTCCGGCTCAATCAGTTCCGCGACAAACCTCTCCTGCGCGGATTCTATTTCACCAGTTCTGTATCGATGGGCCGCAGCCTCGACCCAGTCGGCGAACTGATGCGCGAGAAAACCGGCCTGCCTAAAGCTCCCGAAGTGGACAGGGCTCTGGAAACGACAAGCTGTTTCATCCACCCCCTCTTCACGCAGGTCATCATTCCCGACCGGAATATGGCAGGTCTCTCATCCGAGGTCAGGCGTCGCCGCCTTCGAATCAGGATGGCGGCCGTGGGGGCCGCGACAATCGTGCTGCCGCTCATTCTCATGACCTTCATCTGGGGAGCTTATCGAGATAGCCGCGACCTCATCCGTGCCGTTGAGGCCGCTCAAGGCATCGCCATTCGGGATGGCAAGACCACCGATAATCTATTGGCATTGAGCCGCCTGAAAACGAGCCTCGAGAACCTGGAGTGCCAGGGCGAAACGAGCGCCTGCAGGACCCATGGCCGGCACCTGCACTGGGGTTTGTACGCCGGAGAATCAACGCTGAATGAAGCACGAAAGGTTTATCTGGGACAACTCAAGCTGCTGTTCCTTGATCAGATGCTCGATGGGGATACGCGCCTCGGTCACAAATACAACGGTCTGAAGACACAGCTGGGTGCGATGGTGGCCCAGGCAGGCGCACAGACCGCGAAGCCGGGCCAGACGGAATTCAATCCAAGTCAAGCTTATACTCTCCTGAAAACATACTTGATGTTCTCGACCGCAGCGAAAGCCGATCCCGCCTTCATGGAAGGGCCGACGCGCGAATATTGCAGCCTCGGAGTCCAGGAGAAGGACCGGCCGATGGCGGCGGAACTGTTGAGGTTTTATTTGCATCAGCTTGGCAACCATCGGAATCCGGCCTATCACCTTTCGCGGAGTAGTGCGGACGACGAACTGGTGAACCGGGTAAGGAAGCTGCTGCTGGTCGTCGAGCCGGACCGGTACTATTACGGCGTTATCCAGGAGGAAGGGGGGTCGAAGATCAACTCGATCACGCTGGCCGGCATTTTGGCTGGGAAAAATCTTTCAGTCTTGGGCGCGGGAGCGGAAGTGAACGGCACCTTCACTAAAGTCGGCTGGGATACATTTGTCAAAGACAAGATTCTTGAGATGAAGAGGGATTACGAAGAGGAGAGAAGTTGGGTGCTGGGAACGTCGGCAACCGGGCCCAGCCAGCCCAGAATCGATGAGAAACTGCGGGCGAGCTACTTTGGCGACTATCAGGAAAGCTGGTGGAATTTCCTCAAGAGTATCCGGGTGACACCTTTTGGCAATTTTCAGGATGCATCGCAGAAGCTCACCATTCTGTGCGATGCCCAGGCCTCCCCCTTCGCTGATCTGCTGAGAACCGTCTCCGTGCAAACCTGGGAGGATTTGGATCCGGCCAGGCCAAAGGACGTCGACGGCACAGTTCCAGCGGAATGCATGCAGGTGGCCAGGACTTTCCAATCCATCCACAATTTCGTGAAACAGAAAGAGAGCCAGGATTCACCCTTGACCCAGTACCTGAAGGCGCTGAGTCGGCTTCAGGTGGTCATACGATCATTTCTCGACGCCGATCAGCCCGCGGCCCAGATCAGCGAGATCGGCCGTGCGTCCGAGGCCGCACTGCAGGTCACAAACGGGCTTCTGGTGAGCTTTGACGAAAACTCGCGCCTGGCCGTCGAGCCCATTTTGAAGCAGCCCATCCAAAACCTCTTGTCCATGGCGGACCGGGCAACTCCCGTCGGATCGGTCAAAGACGAGCGGAAAAGAAGCCTGACCGTGGGAGGCATTGTCAGGGAGAGGGGCACGACTCTGAAGCAGGCTACCGTATCGCTGCTCGAGGCTTATTCCGAGAACAGGTACCTGGCAAACAAAGAGATCATGAGGACACAAACTGGCGACGGCGTCTTCCAATTCCCGAATGCGGTGAATCCCGGCCCGTTCAAGATCTGCATGGCTAAAAAAGGAGACAACAACTATCTCTGTGTGGATGTCCGCCTGGGGATTGAAAGCGATGGCAAGGTCTTTGAACTCAAACGCCCTCGTTCGATGCTGCTGTTCGGCGGGGGAAAAGTTGAACTGACGCTTCACATACGATAGCTTCGGGCTCAGAACTGGAGTTCTTCCACTCAGGCAGTCGAGCGACAAGGAGTCAGGCAGCAACGCCCGACTCCGAGCGCTTCCGGATCTTGAACGGTTTCGTGCGTGTCAGGATTTGGTCGGGGCGTTCGCCGCTATATCCCAGCCAAACTCCCCTCCCAGCTTGGTATTTCCCTTCTCGTCCTGAACGTAGTACTGGAAGGAAACCTCCTTGAAGTTCAAGGTCACATTTTCGGTCAACCTGTCTTCGCCTCCGCTGCCGCCGGTCGAAAGGGATGTAACCATACAAGGCTTCATTGTGATTTCGATGTACTTTTGCTGGCCCTCACCGGCCTTGCGACAAGTCAATTTGCACTCGGCAATGTGCGTGCCTTTCGACAGGGCCAGCATGAGTTTCGGTGATGATTTATCGACCCATTTCGTGAAAGAGATGTCTTGAAAGTTGGCCTTGCCCGCTCCCCCGCCGGCAGCCATGTGAAAATTGCCTGACTGCGACATTCCCCAACTCCAGGCCAGTATATCGACAGCACCCTTTTGTTTGAAATCTTTGTCCTGGGTTTCGCCTTTGATATCGCCCATCTCCATGAACATATCTACTGCCATAAGATTCTCCCCTCGTTGTGAACGCCTGATCGCTTTCGGTCCGGCCACAAAAGCCGAACATCTCACGCCTGATGATGCTCCCGATTGTGCAGGACCTTGATGGTTTCGCTCCGGGAGTCTATCGAAAGACGCCCCATAGGAACCATCAGTTCCTGCATCCTACAACGATCAACTCGAGGAGGATTAGAGGCGCGCCGAACCGGATTGCTTCAGGAATCCTTCGCTACCTCTGCTCAAGTTGAATCGAGTCTTTGCCGAACACGTTTGAGGATATGGCCTCGTGATTATAACAGGATTCCGAGAGTTGAAGCGCACAAATCTCTCCCGTCCTGATCCGCATCAGCCGCCGATCAGGACGGTGGGACAACCGGCCACTATGCTCCCACCGTGAGCAGTCACGTCGCCCAGCCGGGCTGCGGGACGATTGCCGATGAGCACGGTGGACGAACCCTTTATGATGCTGTCCGGTGGACCGACGCATGTGGCCATGTCACCGGCGATCGCAGCCGGTTGACCGCCGATCAGGACGTTCAGTACACCGGGACCCGTGATGGGCCCTCCGACATGGGGGATGGGCGCAACTGCCGGGGTTACCATGGGACACACGTGCATGTCACCTATTCTGGCTGCAGGAAACATGTGGACTCCTTATGGTGCAAGCCGCCATCATCTTGATCACCCTCACGCCGCGAACCCGGCTTACCCGCTCTGGGGGCCGGGTGGTTTCCCATCGGCTGCTATCCGCCGTATGGAGTTCGCAGCATGCTTCTCCGATACCTAATTGATCCTTACAATTGCACCTTTGATTTCCGTATCTCCAACAGCAGTGACTTTCACGGCGGCACCACCCTTGATTTCCGCCATGCCCTTGGCATCGAGTTCGATTTTTCCCGCAGTGCTGGTCTTGATGCCTGCTGCATCCACGGTTATGACAGACTGGCCAACCTTGAGCGAAATGCTTGATTCCGCCTCGATGACCACGCTATCCGCCTTGAGGTGGTACTCTTTGGCACACTGGTCGGATTTACCGATGACGGTCAAAGTTCGGTCCTTGCCGATCCATCCGGTTGCGTTGTTCTTGATGTGGATGTCGAGGTCCTTCTCGCCATGAATGTACATCTGCTCCTCGCCTTTCTTGTCTTCGAATCGGACCTCGTTGAAGCCCCCGCCTCCCGGAGAGGAGCAAGACTTGTAGCCGGTTTTGGTCTTGTGACCCGGAAGCTTGTAAGGCGGAGTCATCTCGGCGTTGTATACGGAACCGAGGATGATCGGCTGGTCCGGATCCCCTTCCTCGAAGGCGACTACGACTTCCTGGCCGATGCGCGGGATATGGGAGATCCCCCATAGCCTGCCCGCCAGGGGAGTGCCCACCCGAATCCAACAGGAGCTGTCGCTGTTATTCTGCCCTTCTCGGTCCCAGCGAAACTGCACCTTCACGCGGCCATACTTGTCGGTGAAAATCTCTTCGCCCGAGGGCCCGACCACGACGGCGGTCTGCGTTCCTTTGACGAACGGTTTCGGCGTGATCCGCGGCGGCCTGTACGGCAGGGCATAGGGGATGCACGTAAAGCTGTTGTGATATTCGAACTCCTTCATTCCCGAATGGTAGCCCCCGGAAAACTCCGCAAAGTGCTCGACGCTGGTTGTCAGATACTGACCATTGGCGTTGAAGTGTCTTCCCAGGTCAAACTTGTGCCCGCTGACCAGTTGTCTGCAGTCGCTTTTCCCCATGATCAGTATGCCAGGCGTCTCTTCCTGCTGCATGCGGATCCCCACGGTCCGATTGCTGTCTTCAAACACTTTCTGGAGATCGCTCGGCCTGTCAGCCCCGCGTCCGTCGACACCATCGAACCGCTGAGCATACATTCCCGGGTAGTCGTATAGCTCGAGCTTGTCGTTGCCGCCGACCTTCAACTTGTGAATCACGCTGCCTACCTGCACGGAGTCGAGAATGGTGCTTTCAGCCTCAAGATTCTTATGCGGGAGTTCAAAGCAGTAGTCCCAGAGCGTGCACTTGCCGGAGCGCAATTCCTGGCTCTTTTCCCAGGAATGGATTCGGTCCTCCTCCCGCAAGCCTCCCATTGCTTCCCCAAAAATCAGTTGGCTCGCTTCGGGGATGTCGGGATTACTCTGAGGAGTGTTGGCGAGGACGAGCATGTGTCCATCCTGGGTGTGTTTGAAAAAGTAGTAGATGCCTTCCTCTTCCAATAGGCGGCTGGCGAAGCCGAAATCCGTCTCACGGTACTGGACGCAATAATCGCGCGGCTGGAAGGCACCCTGAATTTCATAAGAGACATCGAGCCCTTGCAGCACCTTTTTCAGGATATCGGGGGCGGAGAGCTGCTGAAATATGCGGCTCTGCGTTCTCTTGGTCAGCAGCCAGAGCTCCGGGACGATTTCCAGACGGTAGGAGGTAAACTCATGGTCCCGGCCGCCCTGACGTATTCCCTTGCAGATGCCGTTGATATGACGCTGCTTGCCGCCGGGCAAGCGCAGACTGATCGTGATCTTCCGGCCGAGGAGCTTGTCGAAAGCGATATTGGTCTTGTTCTCGGCAAGTGCATCGAGTTGAAACCCGAAGAGCTGAGAGATGGCTTCACGGCCGGAAAATCCTACCGGGAGCAGGTCGTCCTTGCCCAACGGCGTGGTAATCGTCAGCGGCCGGTCGGCCTGGAGATATGTCGTCATAAGTTGCTCCTCATGCAACGGAAAAAGCACATTGAGGGCCATCCGTCTCGATCCGGTATTTGAAGCCGCCGCAGTCGTCGACCGAGACGTGCACCCGGCTGATTTGCTGGCCCTGGGCCATCCTGCCGAGAATTTCCTGGGAAATCTCGGGCAGCAACGTGCGCGTCACGATGTGATCCACGTTGCGCGCTCCGCTTTCGACCTCGTGGCAGCGGCCGGCGATGGCAGAGACCAGGGCGTCGTCGTAAGCGAACTCGGCACGATGGTTTGCCGCCATGCGCTTCTGGATGCGTCCCAGCTGCAGCCTGATGATCAGGCGCATGGTTTCATCGGCAATGGGATAATACGGCACCACGATCAGGCGGCCCAGGAACGCAGGCTTGAAGAACTTGAGCAAGTCGGCCCGCAAGGCCTCGGCAAGCGCCAGCGGCTCGGGACGCGTCTCCGGATCTGCGCACAGCTTCATGATGGTGTCCGTGCCCGCGTTTGAGGTAAGCAGGATGACGGTGTTCTTGAAATCGATTTCCCGGCCTTCGCCGTCTTCGAGAATGCCCTTGTCAAAGACCTGGAAGAAGAGCTCCATGACATCCGGATGCGCCTTTTCGACCTCGTCGAGCAGGACAACGCAATACGGCTTGCGGCGCACCGCCTCGGTCAGCACACCACCTTCCCCGTAACCCACGTAACCCGGCGGCGAGCCTTTCAAGCTGGAGACGGTATGAGCTTCCTGATACTCGGACATATTGATCGTAACCATGTTACGCTCGCCTCCGTAGAGGGCATCCGCCAGGGCCAGCCCCGTCTCGGTCTTGCCCACACCGCTGGGCCCGACGAGAAGGAAGACGCCGATGGGACGGCGGGGATCGACGAGGTTGGCGCGGGCCGTTTGAATGCGCTGGCTGATGGCAAAGAGCGCATGTTCCTGGCCGATGACGCGCTCGGCCAGGCGCTGATGCAGCGAAAGCACGGTACGGATCTCATCGCTCATCATCTTGCCCACCGGAATGCCCGTCCAACCTGATATCACCTGCGCCACCGTCTGGGAGTCCACGCAGACCTGCATCAGTGGGCTCTCTCCCTGCACTCCGGCCAGGTCGGCATTGAGGAGATTCAGCTCGGCGCGCAGTTTTTCGACATCTTCCGGGAGTAGTTTGCTTTCGTCTCCGCCGTCGGACTTCCTCGTACGAGTTTCGAGCTGCTCCCGGATTTCGCGCAGCCGGGCCACGAGCGTACGCTCTTTATTCCAGCGTTGCTGCAGCCGCGCGTACTCCGATTCGGCGGCAGCGCTCGCCTCCACGAGAACGGCAACGCGCGCGGCGTGATCCGCACCGGCGGTTTCCTCGCGCTTCAAAGCCTGGACTTCGACTGCGAGCTGCGAAATCCGCCGCTGGCAATCTTCGACCTGTGGCGGGATCGCGGACTGGCTGAGCGCCAGACGAGCGCATGCGGTATCCAGCACGCTGACACACTTGTCGGGAAGCTGCCGGCCGGAGATGTAGCGGTGCGACAGGCGGACCGCCGCCTCCACCGCCTCGTCCAGGACCCGCACTTTGTGATGTGCCTCCAACGCTTCCGTCAGCCCGCGCATCATGATGATTGCCTGCTCCTCCGTGGGCTCTTCAACCTTGACCACCTGGAAGCGTCGCGCGAGGGCCGGGTCCTTCTCAAAATATTTCTTGTACTCGGCCCATGTGGTCGCTGCTATCGTGCGCAGCTCACCGCGAGCCAGGGCAGGCTTGAGCAGATTGGCGGCGTCGCTTTGTCCTGCCTGTCCGCCGGCCCCGATCATGGTGTGAGCCTCGTCTATGAAAAGGATGACCGGTAGCGCCGAGGATTTGACCTCGGCGATCACCGACTTGAGACGGTTCTCGAACTCCCCCTTGACGCCCGCACCCGCCTGCAGCAATCCCAGATCGAGCGTACGCAGCGACACGTTGCGTAGCGGCGGCGGCACATCGCCGGCGACGATGCGCAGCGCGAAGCCCTCCACTACGGCAGTCTTGCCCACTCCCGCCTCGCCGGTCAGGATAGGATTGTTCTGCCGTCGCCTGGTCAGAATGTCGACCACCTGCCGGATCTCAAAATCGCGGCACAACACGGGATCGATCTCGCCCTTCCGGGCACGTTCGGTGAGGTTGACGGTGTATTGGTCCAGTGCCGGCGTTTTGGAGCCGGGACCGGCACCCACAGGCATTCCGGCCTCTGTCGGTCCTCCCGTCACATCGCTCTCCTTATCCTCGGAGGAGCCGGCCGTGATGTTCATCAGGTCCTTCTGCAGAGTCTCGGCCGAGATCTTGTTGAATTCCGGCGACAGGTCACGCGCCAGCCGTGCAGTATCCGGGTCGGCGAGGAGTGACAGCAACAGGTGGCCCGAGCGTAACACTCGGACTCCATAGTCAATGGTGGCGAGTGACCACGCCTCTTCAAAAAGTCGCGGCAGGCGGGGCGAGAGCGCAGGCGTGCGCGCGTTTCCGGTCTTGAGCCGGTCCAGGGCGCGCGACAGGTCTCGCATCAGGCGCGAAGTGTCCACTTCAAAGTGGCGCAAGATGCGCGCCAAATCGGTGTCCGGAGCCTCGACGAGCTTGATCAGCAGGTGCTCGAGCTCGACGTCATAGTGCGTTCGTGACAGGCAAAGACCGGCCGCCGCCTCCAGGGCACTACGGCAGGTCCGGTCCAGTTTGGCGATCAGTGATTTCAAATTGGAAAACACGAATCCTCCTCATCCCGAGATTGGAAGGGATCAAGCCCCTGTCCGGGTACCTGGTACGATGGCAAGATTTTGAAGAATCGGCACAGTATTCCCTTCCTCTTCCCCATGTCTTGAGGAGCGGTCTTGGAGGGAAGAGGCGCGGCTTTTCTCTCAGTTGTCGCACGCAAGGACAATATCGTCTGCATTTGTTCTGACATCGCGCAGCTTGAGCCATGACGACCAGCCGAGACGAGCTCCCGTTTCACTCCCCGACATCAGCCGGCATGACGGGACTTCCTCCGCCCGTGGAACCAGACTCACATCAAAGTCGTACTCCATGCCGGAATATAGACGGATTAACCGCATGAGCTCTTCGTACGCTGGGCCGCCGGGGAGAAAACTGCGAATATCCGCGAGCGATAGCGGGCCTAACCTGACCCGAAATTTCGACTGCCGGTCCCAGATGCGCTCTCCCACGATCAGATTGACTCCCAGTGTGCTGTTCTGGGTGCCCAGGCGAGACAGGTTATCGGGTTCCAGCCGAACCCACCGTCCCACAAACAGCCGGATCTCAACGGGCACCTCGAAGTAGTCGCGCAGTATTCCCTCCAGCCCGCAGGCCGAGCGAGGACGCTGGTTGAACAGCCCTGCATAGAAAAAAAGGGCTTCATCCTTGATTCGAAGCCGGCCCTTCAGGGCCGGCGTACCCATTCCGATCAGGTCACTCAAATATTGCGAGATGCCTCCCTCGGGGTGCCGTTCATAGCCAATCAGAAAACGGTACTTGGCACAGGCGCGGTAAAAGAGGGAGATCGCTCGATGGTTGAAGAGGTCGAAAAAATCGCGCAGCGTGTAATCTTTCCGGAGCATCCGTTCGAGGAGCAATTCTGTGTAACAATGGGGCAGCACACCGACCGGGCCGGTGAGTCCCATGAAGTTTACTATCACGCCGGGTGGCCTTTCCCCACTCTCGTCCGCGGCCACGCTCTGGATCTCGCTTGCCGGAAACGAGAGGGTTAACCGGGCGCCAAAGCGGGCGACCTCGCGAGATGGGGGGCCGGCGTGGCCGACGGGCTCCCGGTCAGGAAAGAGACGCTCGAGCACGCGAACCGCCTGCAGGAACTCGAAGCTGTGCCCGTGTTCAAAGATTGGGTGTTTCATAATACGATTTGTTCCCCGGCGCGAGGAGGCCAGCGTTTCAGGATCCCTTCGCGCTGCCGTGTCGATATGACCAGCTGGCTGAATGAGTTGATCGAGGCATACAGCGCCAGGAATCGCTCAAGCACCGAAGCGAAGAGGAACACGCCCGCACCGACGTACTGCTGTTCGTCGAGCTCCAGGGAAACTTCTATGCCGCGAACCACGCTCACAGCCAGCGCCGATCCGATCGAGCGGAAGACGCGACGCGCCTTGACCTGAGTGATGCCCTCGATCTGCCGCCGTGTTGCTGAAGAATCGGCAAAGTCATAGAGTTTCAAGATCTCCTGGAGCGCCTCCGGCCCGTGGCTCCCCTCCTGCTCGGCCAGGGAGAGGTAGTTCAGTGCCAGGTGCGAGATCAAGCGCCACTGCGTGCCGCGCCGGAGCGGCGAACGCAGCGTCGGAGTCGGCTTCTTGAGGCACCGGATGGCAGTGTAGATGCCGGCCCCTTCCAGATGAAAATCACCGTTAGGGCTGCCGAAAGGCAACTGGCCGGGGAGATCGCGATTCGTGCAGGTCGTTTCGATCGTGAGAATCTCGGCATTGGGCACCGACGGATTGAAATCGAGATCAATCAGGCTGAGGTAGACCTCGGTTCCCATATCATCCGATCTTCCGGACTGCCGGCGACTCGCGTGCCAGTAAACGCGCTGGCGCTCACGATCCACCGCGTGTTTGTAGGAAAAAAGGGGCCGGTAGACGATGGGTCTCTCGAGCTGGGGGGCGGCGTTGCGGACGGCGTCGACCGAATACACTTCCGTAGCCATTTGCTGGCGCACGTCCGGGACAATGCGATACTCGGTTTTGGTGCCGGATAACTGAATCGGCTCCGCCACCTGCCGGAATAGATTGACTATCGGAGTGCAATTGAGGCGGAATGTCTGCGCGTTCACCGCCGTTTCCAGGTCGAGGGAGCGGTTGAAGTAGATTCTCACCTCCAACTGGTCGCTGAAACCCGCACATGCTGCCCGATCGATCCCGGCGAGATCGAAGAAGAGAAACTTGTCGGGGAACGAGAAATACTCCGTCAGCAGCCGGTAGCCAAGGAAGGAACGGTCCGTGTAGGGAATCATGCCCTCATCGCGGCCGAACCCTACGGGACGCAGGCAATCCGGCTGATGAATGACTGGAGCAGGCCCCTTAGCCGACTTGCCCGCCCGAAATTCGACCTGAAGAACATTGTTGAACAGCAGCTCATACAGCCCGTAGACAAGCCGTCCCTCGCCTTGCAAACAAAAGCGCAACCGATCGATGATGCGGTACTCGCCTTCGCTGGTTTTCTCGCGCAGTTCGGAAAGCGGCAATCCATCAAGCATCCTCAATTCCATCCGGAGCATCGCATACGCGGAGTGTCCCTGCACTTCGGTGCGCTCAGGAGGCTCGAAGCCGGCGGATACTACTTCGATGGGCCAGATGTGCACGGGGTAGCACGTCTGAAACCGGCAAGGGGCTCCGGCCACAGGCCTGGAGTAGAGCATTGACCCCCGCGGAATCTGTTGCCCCGTCTGGAGCTTGGCCTGTTCCGGATCGAGAACGAATTGCACGATCGACATGGATGGAATCGGCGCCAGGTAATGAGGATAGAGCATCCCCAGCAGCGATTCGGTAATTTCAGGCAATTCATCGTCGAGCTTGCATTGAATCCGGCCGGCGAGAAAAGCAAAGGCTTCAATCAGCCGCTCGACGTGCGGATCCTCACACTTGTCCGCCTCCAGCAGCAAACGGCTGGCGATCTTGGGATATTTCGCGGCAAACTCCGCTCCGCTCTGGCGCAGGAACGTGAGTTCCCGCTCGTAATAGGCTAACAGTTCCTCCTTCATCAGTCTCCCTGGACCTTGAACTCGGTGCTGAATATTTGCAGTGAGGTGTCAAAATTCACCTGCTCCGGCGCCGGTTCGACTTCAAGATATGCACGGATGCGGAAGTGCAGCATGTGCTCAAATTCGCGTCCCGGTTCAGCGGTGACGGTAACATCCCGCAAGCGTGGTTCGAAGGTCCTAATGGCATCCTGGACCACACGACACATGCGCTCCTGGTCTGCGAGATTTCTAGCGCTCAAGGTGCTGAAGTCGGAGACTCCGTAGACAGCGAGGGATCTCAGCGTCTCCTTCAATTCGGCGGATATTTCGTGGATCGGCCTGCGTGTATTCAGCAGCCATTCGAGGTCACGCCTGACCGATTCCTTCAGCTGACGCAGGCTCTCGGCCCGCGAGGCAGGCGCCTCATTCAAATTTCCAGGCTCGCAGTCGATAAGACGATCCAGCACCGAAAGCGCAATGCGGGAATCGGTTTCAAACCGTGACATACGCTCCTCGCAGTCGCCCGAAAACCACAGCCGATGGGTCCGGCTGTTTCAGAATCGACGCGGCAGTCTCTCGGGCCGGCTGAATTCGCAGTCACCAGGACAGGGACCGGAATGACCCTATGCTACTGCTCCGGCTAAAAAGGTCCTCCTATCGGCTATTATCCCTCGGTGCGAAATCCTCAGAGCCGATGGTGCGGAAGCCGCGCTGCATCGCTGCGATTTCCGCAACCGTGATCTTGCGCTTTTCACGACTTGCCGGCTGGAGGCGGCAGTTCAGCCACGAGCCGCAATGAAACCGTCAACTCATCCAGCTGGAAGTGCGGTTTGAGGAATGCAATCGCTCGATATGCCCCGGGCTTGCCGGCAATTTCCACCACATCGATGCGGGCCTCTCGCAACGGAAACTTGGCTTTGGTCGCGGGCGACGCCGAGTCATCCGTGGTCACATAGTTGTTGATCCACCGATTGAGAAAGACCTCGCACTCCGTCCTGGACATAAAACTGCCGATCTTGTCGCGCATCATGGACTTGAGGTAGTGAGCAAAGCGGGAAACCGCCATGATGTATTGCAGCTGGCTTGCAAGACGGGCGTTGGCATTCGCGGCCTCACTGTCATACTTCGGCGCCTTCTGGGTCGATTGGGCCCCGAAGAACGCAGCATAATCCGTTCCCTTGCAGTGCACCAGTGGAATGAAGCCGAGATCCGAAAGCTCCTTCTCTCGCCGGTCGGTGATCGCGATTTCTGTCGGGCACTTGAGCGCGATATCGCCCTCATCGGTTTTGAATGTGTGAGTGGGCAGCCCCTCGACCAGCCCGCCCCCCTCAACCCCACGAATAGCCGCACACCAGCTGTATTTCGCAAAGGCGTCGGTGAGGCGCGTCGCGAAAGCAAAGCCGGCGTTGCCCCACAGGTATTTCGAGTGGTCTCCGCCGTCCACTTCTTCCTCAAATTGGAATGCCTCGACCGGCGCTGTGGCTGCTCCGTAGGGCAGCCGCATCAGAATATGCGGAACGCACAGGCCGACATATCGGCTGTCTTCAGATTCGCGGAAACTCTTCCACTTTGCATATTCGGTAGTCTCGAATATCTTGGCCAGTGCGCGCGGGTCGTCCAGCTGGGTGAAGCTCTCCAGACTGAGCAACTCCGCGCTGGCTGCTGCAACGAAGGGAGCGTGGGCCGCGGCGGCGACATTCGAGATTTTCTCGAGCAAGGCGATATCCTGCGGCTGCTTGCCGAACTCGAAATCTCCGATCAGGGCGCCGAAGGGGGCGCCGCCGAACATGCCATATTCCTCCTCATATACCTTTTTAAACAGAGCGCTCTGGTCGAACTCGACGGCTCTTTCCAAATCTTTGCTCAGCTCCTGCTTGGTAGCGTTCAGCACGCGGACCTTGAGCAGAGTTCCGGTCTCGCTCTTGTTTACCAGATAGTGAAGCCCGCGCCAGGAAGCCTCCAGACCTTGGAATTCCGGAGCATGCAGGATCTCGTTCAGCTGCTTCGAAATCAGCGCGTCGATCTGGGCAATTCGGGAATTGAGCATTGCCTCGGTGTCCTTGGAGACGGTGATTTCGCCTTCAAGCACCTGGCGGGCCAATTCTCCGATCATGTCACGCGCCAAGGTGCGGCTGGAAGGATCTTTCCAGCGGCCGGAATCTATGATCTTATCGAGTAGCGCCCCCCCATCCTCGAGTTCCAGGGCCTTAGCCTGCTTGGGCCCGGCCTGTGATTCGCGGTCCTTATTCATTGCCACCCTCCTTCTTTACCTTGTCCTGGGCCTGCATGGCTGCGGCTTTCCCCACCTTTTTCAGCACCTCGGAATTGCTGATGACTTCCTGAAGGATCGTTTCGAGCTTTTCGTTGCCGTCAACCTTGTGAACCAGGTCCGAGAGGCGGCGGCGGGCTTCAAGCAGCTTGCGCAGCGGTTCCACCTGATTGACGACCTGCTCCGGCTCGAAGTCCTGCAGGCTTTTGAAGTTCAACTCAATGTTCAGCTGCGTTCCGTCATCGGCCAGCTTGTTATCTGTCTTAAAGGCCAGGCGAGGCTTCATGCCGGCAAGCACCTGGTCAAAGTTGTCGCGGTCGATGTTGACGAATTTCCGCTCTTTGAGGCGGGCAAGCGGTTCTGCAGGCTTGCCGGAAAAATCGCCCATGACGCCGACGACGAACGGCAGTTCTTTCAACTGGATTGCGCCGCCAACCTCAAGGTCGTATGTGATATGCACGCGCGGCGCCCGCACGCGGTCAAGCCTGTGTTGTGTACTCTCCTTTGGCATAATTGCATCTCCTTTCTTGAATCCGTTATAGAAGGCCGTGAACCTCCCGGCAGCGTAACCGGAGTGCGCGCTCGTGTGAGCCGATTCCAGGGAAACGGTTCCACCTCATCCCAGAACCGCAGCTGGGAAGAAGCATGCGAATTCCCTACGGCCTGTGGCTACCTGCCGAAATAACGCTAGTCAGCGTCCGGTGCCGATCCGAGTCCCAGTGTATCGCGAAGCTGCTCGAGCACCTGACGTTCTTTAATGACCTCCCGGAGCCAAACTTCCAGCGGCATCTGCCCCCATCGGATGGCACGCTCCACTAGATAAGAGACGGGGCTGTGAGGCTCGGTTTTTCGGAAATATTCCACGACTTCTTCCAACCGCTGCAGGGCGTCCTGTCGGCTGCGGATGGGTCCCTCGACTCCCCTGGGCCCGACTGCATCCCTTGCAGTTGCCGTCTCATCGGCAGCAGTTTCCTCGGGGCCGGCTTTATCGGGTTCGAGCATGCGCTTCTCCCTGACGGTTTTCTCTACCAGCGAAGTAACGTCTTCGAGCGCCTTTTTTAAATAGCCCAAGCCGGGAGTCTGGCGCTCGAACCTCTCATCCATCGTCCGATCCAGGGCCGCGAACTCCTCCAGGCAGTCTTTCAGCTGTGCGTAAATGCCCTCATAATAGACGCGCGTACTGTCGTTTTTTGCTGACCGCCACTGCTCGCCCGTGACCTTGTGCTCCCGTTTGGCTTCCTCCCTGAGCGCGTTGGCTCCCTCCAGTGCCTCCGAGTCGAGCTGTGAGAGATCTTCCGGAATGTCGTATTTTCGCGATTCTTCCCACTGGAAGTAAGAGCAGTTTGGCTCGGACATCGAGTTGGTGATGGGCGATTCTTTGAGCGTGAAGGCGGCCTGGTTGTCGAAGAAGGCCAGAGCGTTGGCTCGCGCTTCAAGGTCGCCGTCGTCGGCTTCCGGATAGACGTGGTCCCAGAAGCCTGTCAACAGCCCGCGCATGAGTTTCAGACTGTCGAGAAGACCGGCGAAGCTGTGGAGTTTGATCAGTGCCTCAGCCAGCCATGCGCCAACCTGCAGATCCTTGGTTTGAGTTGTGAGCGCCTCCGCAGCAAGGGTCTTGACCCGGGGCCAGTCAGCTGTCTTGACTTCATGGGCCCACTCCCCCTGCGGAAGATCGGCCTCTGCACGCCGTGCCTTGCGAATCTGATCGTACAGGCCGGAATACAGGAGACTTTCGCCGCAGGGATTGTCCCCCGGAATCGGCGCCAGCAGTTCGTCCAGATTTATCACGGGTTCGTATGCCATCAACCGACCTTCCCAGGCTTGTCTCTGTTCAGGCAGCTATCACAGCACAGAAAGCGTAGCCAGCGTATGTGAGCAGTGTGTCGAGGCTCCCCCCCGGCTGGCAGAAATTACGTCGGCGATCCCTCTCCAGCATGGACGAAATGAATCTCGGCCAACTCGAGCATGGCTCGCTCCTGCTCGTCGATGAGGAACATCCGCTGCCCGACGCCTCGCACCAATCCTTCGCTCTTGTCGATCCAGTTCGTTGTTCTGCCTAGCCTGACAGCCTCATCCTGGTGATCACTCGAGCCAGGATAAAGGACCGGCAAAAATACCTCGCCCGCATCTCCCCCGCAGCTCTCGATTCGGGCTCTTGCCCAGATGAGATCACGCAAAAGTTGTGGCTTGGCGATCTCGATGCGCCGGATCTGCTCGAAAGGCAGCCAGGTATATTGGCCATTTACGACCACTTCTAAAAAAGGACCAAGAAAGGGATCGGAGTCCTCAAACCGTTGAAACGACTCTCCGTCCATCCGCCCGGCCAGGGCCGGCCGAAGCTGGAAAGCCTTTTCCAGCAAGATACGTGCCTTTGCCGGCTCCCCCTCTCGCAGCAGCTTCAAGGCTTCCAGGTGAAACACCACGTGCTCGGGCGGCGCGGTCAGGAAGCCGGGGAGCTGATCTTCGGCGAACACAGCACGGCGCGCTTTCTCGGCAGCGAGGATCTGCCGATAGACGGCCGCACCGATCTGCATATCAGCATTTTGGTGGGCGATGACATCGAGCTGCTTTTCAGCTCGTCCGAGATCCCCGGCGAAGCAGAGCAACTCGAAGAGGAATACTCGTAAACGCGAGTCTGAGGGGTTGGCGCGCACATCCTGCGTCAATCGCTCGATCGCAGCCGCGAGCTTTCCCTGGTCGAGGAGTGCTTTCGCATCTGTCATGCTAGCTCCCGGGATTGCCGGCAAGGTTCTTGTGCTAGCCGACTGTGAGGCACGTCGGCTCGGCATATCTCGGCGCAAGATCAAAAATTCTTTGAGGCTTAAGGTTGCTCTGCGTCGTTGGCAGATGAACGCCGGATCCTCCGGCAATGAACTCAATCTGATACTAGCAGCACTCTGCGCGCCGAGTCAAACCTAATTGCCACCACAACCTGACCCGTAGATCAGGTTCGTGAGCGTCTCCACACCCCAGGTCGGCGGCCGGCCGCTGTTGCTGCACACTGCGGCGTCGGTCTCTTGGACCCGTTTGGAGCGGCCGACTCCCTGAAATTGGCATTACGGGCATTCAGTCGAGTACACCCAGCTTTTTGAACCTCAACAGGGTGTACGGGTAACCCTTTACGTCGGCGACCTGCATCTTGAAATCTCCCTTACGCGTGCGTGCAGGCGCACCCAATTCCAATTCCATGTATAGCTTCTGCTCTTCCGCCGTAATCTTCTCGCAGTTCCCGCTCAACAAGGCCCTGAATACCGCAGGCCAGCATTTGATGAACAGCTTCATGTGCAGGGAGTTGATGAACAATGGGCTATCCAAGAGGTAATTCTGCACACCAGCCGCGGCGAGCATCTCACGCCGGTGCGACACCGACAGAGGCTCCACCTTGTGGCCCTCACGAATCTCCCGGCCTGCCACCCGCCCGGTCAGGTGGCTCTCTAACGTCGTGGATCCCAGCCACAACTTCTTCCAGTCCCTCCGCTTAGTCTGCAGCTGTTCCCACTGGACCGCATTCTTCTCGTGGATCTCGAAAAACATTTCGCTTATTTGCTTGTCCGATTTGGGCTCGATGTTGGCAAGCTTTACGTTGTTTCCCTTCAGCCATTTGAGCATCAGTTCATAAGTAATCCGACCTATCGGGTTCCAGTCTGCGACCACTGTCGCCGTGCCGTGCTTTCCGGGCATGACGACATACTCAGGGATTACGGTGCCCTGAATTCTCGGCTGGGCAAACGTCAGCGGGAACATCGTCGAGGTGTCGTTCTCCATCAGGACCGCGCGCACACTCTTGACGTTGGGCGTGATGACATCCTTCCCTTCCTTCATCGTCATGGCCACTGGATCGACGTTGAAAATATGGACCTCTTGTTTCGTGTTGTCATGATGGAGCCGGTTTGCAATCAGATAGCTGGTAATCGCGCCGCGGCTATGGCCGAGGATGAAGACCCGCTTTGCATTTGAAGCTTTCACTACCGGGAGCGTCGCCTCCAGGTTATTTTCGATTCCGGCTCCCATCAAGCCTCCAAGCAATCCCATCGGATCGTACCAGGGCTTCCCTTTCCCGCTGCCGGGTCCGTCATTGATCCACTTTGTGCTCTTCTCAGCCCCCTCCACGGCAGCGTACAACTGGACCAGCACGTGGCTCGCTTTGGATCTGTCACCCCAAGTCCCCATGTTGCAGATGCAAAACGTATCCGCCATGACTCGTCACCTCCCCAATTGTTCGTGATTTGACATACGATACCAGGGTTCTCGGGATCCCAAGGAGACCCCTAACTTACTTTTCGCCTTCTACTATCCATGGACTGCGTGGCGCTCCGCTGGCACCGGTAGTGCCTCGTGCTTTCCGTAACGTTAGCTTGGATCCGATGTGCTGCCTTACAAAGACAAAGATCATTAAACCACGAAGGCAGCGGCGCGGCAAAGCGGCATTCGCGACACCAACCGTGAAATGCGCGAAACACATGAAATTCTTGTCGCGTGTTTCGTGAATTTTGTGGTCTCCAGAGGCCTCGCCGAAAACTGTGCTAAAAAACACCTGTCCACACTAAAACTATTGTGGACAACATCCTGCCGTGACTGTGGACAGCAAAAGAATAAAGTTTCCTATCCCTCACAACGGCTGTCCACATGAAAAAACAGGCACATGTCAAACGCGTCAGACCTTCGGCGCCTATGGCGCCAACTTCAATCCACACGCTCATGCCCTGGTCCCCGGAGGCGTTTTCACGCCCAACGGAGAGTTCCTGCCGCTCCCTACGCTCGATGCCGCCGCGGTCATGGAAGTCCTCTGCCGCCTGCCCCAAGCCCTTGCCTCTCCGATTTCCTCTGTTCTCCCGGATAGAAATGCTTATAAGTCAAATGTCCGGCTCTTGCTGATCGATAAAAGGTGTAAAATTGCGGCGGTGTCAGCCGGAATGGAAACGAGTTGACATTCAATTGAAAGGCGGGACAAATATGCGGAAATACTCATTAATGCTTCTTGTACTCTCCGCTGTACTGCTCTCCTCTTGCGCCAGGCAAAACACGGCCACGGGACCGCACGCCACCGTTTTCCTGCGCGACGGCAGCCAATTCGCGGGGACGATCACAAGCAGTTCTCCAACCGAGGTCACGGTTCGGGGCGACGATAACACGACGAGGACTATTGCGATGAAGGATCTGAGGTCGATTGAATACGACGAGGTGTCGACCCCAGCACCCGCGGGGCAGGCCCAAGAGGCTCACAAGCAGCCGAAGCGGGCGTTGAGCCGTGAGCATCCGGAAGAGTCCGCCATCACCACCAAGACCTACGAACTGCCGGTCGGGACCGAACTGAATGTCCGCACCGATGAAGCCATTGATTCTGCAAGGGCCGTCAAGGGACAGACCTACGCAGCCGAGATAGCTGAGGACGTTCGCGATGCCAATGGCGACGTCGTAATCCCCAGAGGAGCGAATGCTCAAATTGTAATCCGCGCCGCATCCGGGGGAGGACGAGTCAAGGGCACCTCCGATCTGGTCCTGGATTTAGCTACCGTATCAGTTGGCGGTCGCCAATACCAGCTCAGCACCGTCGACCTCCGACAGGCGGGCAAGTCTGGTATCGGCGCCAACAAAAGGACGGCTGAATATACGGGGGGCGGAGCCGCAGTCGGCGCCATCATCGGCGCCATCGCAGGAGGCGGAAAGGGAGCTGCCATCGGTGCGGGATCCGGCGCTGCCGCAGGGGCAATCACTCAAATCGTCACCAAAGGCGGCTCCATCAAGGTTCCCGTGGAAACGGTGCTGACATTCAAGCTCGACAGGACTCTGCGCGTGGTTGCCGCAAACTAGAGAGCCGGCGATCCTTGAATGTTTGAGAGGGTAGCGCCAGGGGCATCGTGTGCCCGGATGTGCCGCGCAGGCAAAACTCGCCCGGCTCTCTTCAGGTGCTCTCCAGGCCCGCACGGAAGGCATTGTCGCCTCGTTCCGGACGCGGCAGACTTGGATTTCACGGCAACGCACTCTCCGCCTTCTTAAGGAGAGGATATCGCGATGAATTTAAGCACTCTCATCGATCTCTACCGGCATATGGAGTGGGCTGATGCAGCAGTGTGGACCTCGGTGTTGGCGTCCCAAAATGCACAGAAGGACGCTAAGCTCCAGGGCCTTCTCTATCACCTTCACCTGGTTCAGCGTGCGTTCCTGCGCACCTGGCGCAGTGAGCCTCGTGAGACGCCTTACCCTTCGTTTGACGATGCTAAGTGGCTCATGGCCTGGGGTCGCAGTTACTATGGCGAGGCGCTTGCTCACCTTGGGGCCCTGAGCGACGAGAAGGTATCGGAGTCCATGCCGATGCCATGGGCTGAGATGGTCGCCCAGCACCTGGGCCGTGCCCCGGAAATGACGACCATTGGAGACACTGCTATGCAGGTCGCCCTTCACACCCTGTACCATCGAGGCCAGATCAATGCCCGCCTCCGCGAGGTTGGTGGCGAGCCGGCTCCGGTAGACTACATTGCATGGGTGTGGCTCGGCCGGCCGGCGCCTGATTGGCCGGCCGTACCCGGTCCCGCCAGGTGACATCCTCCCAGACAGTCTCGGGGCCCTTATAAAGGCAATATTTTCTCACTTAGCCCAAACAAGGGTGATTGGAATCGTCTTGAGCGTACCAGGAGCAATGGCTTAAGCCCCGCAAGGGGCGTCCGCAGTCCGCAGCCCAGGGCATGAGGCCTGGGAATGGAGGGCCATTAACAAAGAGAGCCCTGTAAGGGCGATGCGAGGTCCTTGTAATCGGGGCATTGCTGGCGTTCCTGCATCGCCCTTACAGGGCTCATCCATCATTTGCGTCTCATCCCAGGGCTTGCGCCCTGGGCTGAAAACTACGGCCGCCCTTTCAGGGCTTGCGGCCGCCAAGGGCTGCGGCCGCCAATGGCTTCGGAGCTTGTAACAACCGATGGCTCGCCGGAATGCGTGAGCCCGCTAGGAGTCCGTCCGAGAATTGTCTGATTTCTATTGATCGGCGGGCTCGAGAAATTTACCTTATGTTCCATGGCAAAAACATATCGTTCCTACTGTCCGGAGCAGCTCCTGCTGCTGCCGCCGAGCTTGCGTGATTGGC